>JAQBNQ010000464.1 GCA_028288545.1 Bacteroidota bacterium | reverse complement strand
ATGTGAAGAGGATGATGACCCTCCTATTATGCCATAAACAACCAGAAAAAGCACAATGAAAAATATCATTAGTACCGCAATAACTCCTCCACAGGCAGGTTTGGTTTTATATGGAGTATAGTCCTGGCGGGGCGGGGTATTTTCAGTTTCCTTAGGCTTAGTGCCTGAACTCTGCTCAGTTCCCGACTTATAAGCGGGAGTATAAAACATGAGCGAGGGCTTGTAAATTTTCATCCTGTCGCGCATTTTTTCGCGATACTGTTCATCGCACTCCAGCGTTAGGGCCATTTCCGCGTAGTAATAAGCAGCATCAGCGTTGCGGGCATTGTAGACATTAACCGTTAGGTTTATCATGTCTATCATATAGGTATTCCGAAAGCTACCAAAGGTATATGGCAGGGCATTAAAAAATTCAAGCAAAGGACGGTTTATGAATTCGTCCACCTTTTTGGTATTCCATGCTCTTAAATTCTTTATCTCGCCGCCATACTCTTCTGCCTGTTTTTCAAAATCTTCCAGGCGGCTCTGAAGTGGGTGAAGAAATTCCATCAATAATATTTCATCAAAAACAGGTTCTGCCTGTTTTAAAAGATACACCAGCGATTCAAACTTACGCTCCCTAAAGGCCGGCAATAATTCATCACCCCACACTGGTGTAAACCAGGGGCGGATAAAATCAAGAAACCCCGGTTCTTCATTTCCTTTAAAAAGTGGGATATTTTCTGTGTAGTCCCCGTGCTCTAAAAACTTAAGCAAGGCCTTGTTTTCAAATATGCGCTGATGGTAATCCATGCGCAGATCTTCGCCCAGCTTGTTAAACAGGTTAATGATCTCTTCCTTGCTGTATTCAATACCATTGCGAACAACAGTTTTTTGATCACTCAATTCGGCCCAGGCAAGCAACTGACGCTTTACCAGCAAAATCTGTTGCTGTGTAATTTCGCCGGTATGGCCCGCAAGGTCGTCCTGCAAAAAATTTAATGGCGATATATAGCGCATATCAAAAGCCCAAAAATGAGATGAACAAGATATTTATTTTCTTTTAAATTCGAGAAGAGGAGCGCAACAGGTAAGCCGAACAAAGGATTTGTGTGACTTATCTTTTTACCAGTTTCATGGTTTCGGTCTTTTCTCCGTTATTAATGCGTAACAGGTGCAAGCCACTGGTTATATAGTCTGGTAAATGTATTTCTACACTAGTTTGGTTTTGCAAAAGATACTGTTGGATTTGGCGGCCCTGTATATCGCTCAACGTTAACTGATAGTTATTGTTTTGCTGCAAACCCGAAACTGTAACCTCATCAATAAATGGATTTGGATAAACGGTAATGTCATGGGTAAGGCTAATAGCTGATATATCCGTAAGGCCACTGCTTGCCTTGTGTATAACATTGTTGTAAACATCGGCTACATAAACATCTCCAAATCCCGAAACAGCTACACCATTATCCGCTCCGTTTATCTCCGCTGAATCAGCAGGACCTCCATCGCCGCTATAGCCCGGGGTTCCATTTCCAACAACTGTGGTAATAATGCCGGCGCTTACTTTGCGCACCCGGTTATTTTGAGAGTCCATGATATAGAGGTTGCCTGAAATATCCACGGCCACACCACGGGGATAATACAACCCTGCAGAATCAGCGGAGCCCCCATCACCCGAAAATGTTCCGGTACTGACACCGGGACCGCTGCCCGCAATAGTAGTAATTATACCGGTAGATACAGTTATCTTACGAATGCGGTTATTACTTAGATCGGCGATATAAACATTGCTTGAAGCATCCACGGCAACACCATTCGGCTGGGCCAGTTCTGCAAAATCCGCCCGGGCTCCATCGCCCGAGAATCCACCATTGCCATTAGCAGCACTTTTACCCGCAATGGTTGATATGTGGCCATTTGCTGCGCTCACTTTACGGATGCGATTATTTTGCCTATCAGCAATGTACACGTTGCCAAAAACATCTACCGCAACTCCCGATGGCCCATTCAATTTTGCCGAAGTTGCAGGACCGCCATCACCGGATAACCCGGGAATTCCATTGCCGGCTATAGTGGTTATAATACCAGTATTCACATCGACTTTTCTAATGCGATCATTACCGGCATCAGCGATATAAACGTTGCCATTGCCATCTACCCCAACGCCAACCGGGCCCGCAAGTGTGGCCGTATCAGCAAGCCCTCCATCACCCGAAAAACCTCCGCCGTTTACACTTCCTGCAAAAATGGTGATCAATCCATTTGTTGCATTTACTTTAAGAATGCTGTTCATATCCGGATCGGCGATATATACATTTCCGGTGGCATCCACCGCTACTCCGGAAGGAAGTTGCAGTTGAGCCGAGGTGGCGGGAACCCCGCTATTGCCTATGGACAAATTACCACCACCGGCAACAGTACTCATAATAAGGGTCTGCGCTCTACAATCCAAATTCAAAAGCGCTAATAGAGAGAAGGCCCAATAAATTTTGAGGCTGGAGTTTTTCATGTTAAGGATATGGTTTACCACAAGATAGAAGAGTTATTTCACCACGTCTTGTTAACCTTCCATTTACCATTATCATATTGATCCATAATACTTATGCCATCAATTAGAAATTTTTTGTCTTCCATTACATACCTGATGGAAATATCCTTGGTTTTATTGCTGGTATGAAACACCGGTACTACATATACCTTCCCTCTTTGAATAAAGTATCTATAGGTTAGCAGGTTTTCGTTAACGTCATATTTCAGCAACTTCTTTTCAAGTTTCTCCTTTCCTTTTCCAATTTTTTCCGCAAACGCCGTCGTAAACTTCGCCTCAATCGATTTAAAGTCTTTGGTTCTTAGGAATTCCAGATCATTTTGAGCGAGAGAGGTTAAGAAGTCACTTTGCTGGTTATCATAAGGTAGAAAAACCATTTTTGCAAGGCCAAACACTTTGCTGTTTGAAAGCCGGAAATATAACGTGAGAACCCCAGCTGCTTTCTTAAATTCCGCTTTAAACGTAATGATCATGTAGCACCGCCTAGAAGATTTAATGCGAATAAGTTCCTGGCTTACACGTTCATACGCTTGAAGATTGCCTTCTATGCGTTTACCTATTTCCATAAAAACCTTCATAGTTTCAAGCGAATCCAGGTATAAGGAATCACTGAATTTATTGACCGAAGCAATATCTGCTGTTTTTAATAAAGCAATAATGGAGTCGAGATTTGCCGTAGCGGATTGGGAGAAAGAACCCTGTGAAATATGTTCGTAAAAACTGTTATCGAAATTATTCAGAATTCCTGCAACAGTATTTTCGATGCTACCCATTTTATGAATAGCAGGAGCATTTAAAGGCGTAAAGAACTCCAGGTCCAGATTGCTGATATCAACCAAGCCTTCTTGTGCAAATATGTCCAGTATGGGCCGGTCTTCCTGTGCCTTCGAAACAAATACCTGAAACATAAATGTCAATAAGATGATTGCTCTAAAACCATACACGTATTTGCTCATGTGTATCGAATATAGCTAAAATGTCCCGGCAGTTGGAGTTGGTTGAAAACGCTACTTAACGTTTTACAAGCTGCAAAGGAATGCCATCTTTTGGCCGCAGGGTTATGAACGGTCTTATCTCCAGCTTAAAGTCAGCTGGCAAGGTAAAATCATATTTGCTGCACACTAATGCAAGTACCAATTGCATTTCCATCATGGCAAAGTTGTTTCCGATACAAAGCCTGGCGCCACCACCAAAAGGGAAATACGCAAAACGAGGAATGCTCTTTATTTTTTCGGGAGAAAAACGCTGGGGGTCAAATTTATCAGGGTCTTGCCAGTATTTTTCACTGCGTTGAACAGCGTAGGGCGAAACCACTATTTTATCGTTGAAATTTACCTGGTAGCCATCAATAACATCCTCTTTGGCGGCTTCCCTCACTGTTACCCAAGCCGGTGGATACAGGCGCAAGGATTCCTTTATTACCATGGTGGTGTATTCGAGTTTGCCCAGTAACTCATAGTTCAACTCAGCTCCTTTTAAAACGGTTTCTATTTCCTGTTGAACGCGCTTTTTTATTTCGGGATGTTTGGCTAAAAGGTAAAATGTAAAGGCCAAAGCATTAGCCGTTGTTTCGTGACCGGCAAGAAAAATAGTGAGCACTTCATCGCGCAGTTGCTTATCGCTCATTCTTTCCTTTGTATCCGCATCCTCCACTTCAATCAGCATAGACAGCAGATCGTCAAAGTGATTTTTATCGGCCTTGCGCTTTTCAATGATCTCGCTGATAGTATCTTCCAACACCTTGCGATTGCGATTTAACCGTATCTGCGAGGGCAGAGGCACCCATTGCGGAATTCTAAACATTTTCCCGCGCTTCCGGTTCACTGCCTCCAGTACAGCGGTAAGGGCGCGGTTTACTTTTGCAAAATCGCCTTTCAGGTTAGTGCTTAAAAGCGTTTGTCCAACTATATCCAGGGTTACCTGGTTCATTTCGCGGTAAAAATTCAGATTGTTGAGGCCGGTACTTTCCCAACCGGTCATCATTTCATTCGTAGCATCAGCAATTTTTTGCACAAAGCCCGATAAACGTTGTTTATGAAAAAGAGGCTGCATTAAGCGGCGCTGCTTTAACCAAAATTCTCCCTCGCTGGTAAGCAAACCATTACCCAACAGGTATTTGAGATTTCCGCCCTCATTTATCTTTATATAAATGTCACGGTTCAAAAACATGTGCTCTATATAATCGGGGTCGCTTAAAAAAACGAAACTGAAGGGGCCGGCCTTGGCACCACTGATACCACCGTATTTTTCGCCCATTTGTTGTATAAAAATGTGCGTTTCATTACGCAGGTCCACCGGTGCTCTGAAAAGCATATTACCT
>JAQBNQ010000459.1 GCA_028288545.1 Bacteroidota bacterium | reverse complement strand
GATAATGGTTAAAATCAGCTAATAATCTATCTCTTACAAAAAATAATATTCGCTTATTATGTTTTTTAGCCTCTAAATATTCTAAATGTGTTGCTGAATAATCTCCAAACCCCACATTTTTCAAATTGCCACCATATCGTTTGGACAAGGCAAATATTACAATGTTGCATGACCTTAGATTGACTAGACAGGTTTCGATGGAATTTTCATTCGGAAGCGTTATAAATTCTGAATTATTTTGGTCGGACATTATAGGAATAAACCCAGTGGATTCAAGATATTCTTTGATTTCTGCACGAAAATCTATTAAATCAAAACAGGTAGAGCTAACAAATATTTTCTTATCCGTAATCATTTGCGTAAGATTGAATAACAAAATATAGTTCTTAGCGGATTAAACCTACCAACTGCTTTTTTATTTTCATTGAGGGTTAAAATCATTTTAGTTCGTTTGACTTTTTTGAATACCATTTGAGATGTTCGCAAGATTTATACCCCCCTGTTCGAAGTCTTACTGCCCAGCCATTGCTCAGCCCACTTCGAACGACCTCATTAACCCAATCCCCCAATAGCCCAATAACTTATCTCATAACCGGCAACTCCACATACGACGGATTCGCCTTATCGCTACTGATTGTAAAGCGCGTCGGCTTCTGGTCAGGAAAATTAAAATGGCCCACATCAGCCCCCCGATTTCCGGTGTCTGTCGCCAAGCTTGCGAAGTTGACTCAGAATGATAGCGATGTAAAAAAAATTGCCTTATCTTTATAATATGACAGAATTACTTTCCAGAATTACATCAGACCCGGGAAAATGCGGCGGTAAGCCCTGTGTGCGTGGAATGCGCATCCGTGTGGTTGACGTATTGGAGTTGCTTGCAACCGGCATGACTCAGCAACAGGTTATAGAAGAACATCCTGATTTGCAGCCAGACGACATTAAGGCCTGTCTTGTTTTTGCCGCCGCCGGGCAAATTTCCCCTTCTTAAACGCCGCGTAATGGAGCTTTGGTTAGATGCACACATCTCACCGTATATTTCAGATTGGATTCGCAGCGAATTTTCAATTCAATGTTTTGCCTTAAGGGAAATTGATTTGCGGGACGCAGACGATGATGTAATTTTCAAGACGGCAAAGAGTAAAGGAAGCGTGGTGATCCTTACAAAGGATGAAGATTTTTGCGATTTATTAAATCGTTTAAAGGCTCCTCCAAAAATAATCTGGCTTACTTTTGGCAACTGTTCTAACGCTGTAATGAAAGAAATTTTAAAAAGGATTTGCAGAAAGCATTATTGTTTTTAGAGGAAAATGATTTGATAGAAATATCGGGGTAACCTCGTTTGTGCGTTCTCCCGCCCAGAGTTGCGGATTGAAACACCTCCAGGGGGGAGACAATTCGCCCTCCCCCGCTATTCGAAGTCTTATTGCTTAGCCTTTGCCATGCTGACTTCGAACGACCCCATTACCTAATAACCCAATAACCTATTTCATCACCGGCAACTCCACATACGACGGATTCACCTTATCGCTACTGATTGTAAAGCGCGTCGGCTTCTGGTCAGGAAAATTAAAATGGCCCACATCAGCACCGGCTACGGAAACCCGGACACTATGCCCTTGTTTAAACTGGTAGGAAATAGGCAACAGATTAAAGGTCAGTTGAACCGTCTCATCCTTTTTGTAATCCAGGCCATCAACTTTCGAAAAAGAGTGATTTGGATAACAGGTTTTGTAACAAGCCCCCTGTACAAGTTTTCGGTCCATGGGCCTCATCATGCCCTCCGTAACATAAGTAACCGAACCATCGGGGCCAACATCTTCCAGGTAACAAAAAACGGTAGCGTCGTTAGCGTCTGCCGCTAAATTCAAATACATCATTGGATTTCCCGCAAGCACCTTGTCGCTACTTAGTGGGGTTGATGTAAAACTTAACAATTTCTGATCCTCTGTTTTACGGTCTTCATAATTACTGTGGCCATGCATGTATAAAGTGGTAAGACTATTCCACCGGCTGGTATTCCCACTCGTTGCGGTGTAATCAATATTATAATTTACACTTCCCACGTTAAGTTTATCAGCAGAAGTAGCCAGGCTTTTATCAGATGATAAATACATTTTCATCGTCTCCTCATTTTTTGGCGGCCATGCCTCGCTGGTTTTCCAGGTTTCTTCACCAACCGAAAAATAAGTGTACAGCGGTTCGGCATCAATGCCGTTATTGATTCCTTTTAGATAGTGATCAAAAAAGCGCAGCATTTCATCCTTCACTTTAAACTTTACTTTTTTAGTATTCGAATACGGGCTTACATTATTACGCGGACCATGATCCCAGGGCCCTATCAACACCTTACGTGTATTAGAAGTATTCTGCGTTGCATCAATGCAGCCTTTTGCCAGTCCACCATCGTACCAGCCGTCAATCCGGTATATGGCAGTTCCTGAAGCTTCAATCTGCTTTAAACGGCTGTGGACACTAAAATCGTTCATACAGGCATTTACACCGGGGTTCAGGTCATCGCGGTATTTTATATTTTGAACGCCACTGCTTACATCAAAATTCTTTTTGTGCAGAGCAACTGCTTGCGCAAGATATTCCCTTCCTTTCTCCCCCTGTACAGGATGAATACCACGAACTAACTTTCCGATTTTACCAAAGGGCAAAAAGTTATTATTATCCAGGGCTTTGGTAGTTGAGCCCCAAACGTCAACGAATGGTCCCGCACAAACGCCTCCCGGAAAGATCATATCATCATACAAATCAAATATGGCGGAACGCGGAATGCAGGCTTTTACATTAGGATGTTTGTTGGCCAACAGCATTTCTGCAGTTGTACCCAAATAGGATACACCTGTTGTGCCCACGTTCTTATCGCTCCACGGCTGGGCAATTATCCAATCTACAATATCCTTTCCATCAGCAATTTCTTCGGGGCTAAACTCCATTCTTCTCGGACCCAATGATGCACCTGTCCCTCTTACATCCACAATTACGCAGGCATAACCGTAACTTGTAAAATATTTTATTTCCCCTTCGCTCACCGCAGCAAGCACCGGATCTTTTAAAAGATTAAATGGCGGCTTAGCCTCAATCGAACGCACATATCTTGTCAGGTACAAAATAGTCGGCACTTTCTTTCCCTCCTCCAAATGTTTAGGCAAAAACACATCTACTGCCAGCAACACACTATCGCGCATTGGTATGTATAGCGAATGATACTGGTAACCATGGTAATCTTTATTGGAATATCCCTTATATAAACCCGGCTTGCTTACTTGAGACGGTTTGCCCGCATTAACAGAAACCGAAAAACAAAAAAATAACAAAGTGAGCAAAACCGGAGAAATGCTGAATTTCATTTTTAATAATGATTTTTGAGTGAGCGAAATTATAACTGGTCTAATAGAGACGCAAATATCATTCAGGATATTTTAAAAACATAAAGAATTTTAAATCGTATTTATATAGGCACTTCGCCCAACCGAAGCACATGAAGTAAATTATCATGTAGACAGTAAAAAATAAAAGAAGAAGAACTTATATCCCCCCGCTCAAAATCTTCAGCCTCGCAAACTTCAACATTATCTTTTTCACCCCAAACTGGCTGAAGAAGATAGAAGCAATACGGGTATCATCTCTGCCTGCAATATTGCGGCCTTCAATGCTTACTACTTTGCCGTCTCCGAATTTTTCGTGTACTACCTCCATGCCTACCTGCAAAGTACTGGCATCGTCGGCAATAAAGGGTTCGCCGTTTTCGGTAGGCTTGGCAATAGGCTTAGGCATGGATGGCGAAGTAGCTTTTGCGTAGTGAATGGTCTTTGCTATTTCGGGTGCCTTGGCGCGTTTTAAGTCACCGTGATAAGAGAGAATATTTTCGGGTATCTCCTGTAAAAACCGGCTCGGGTCCGAATAGTTAAGATTCCCGAATTTATAGCGGGTGCTGGCATAGGTAAGAAA
>JAQBNQ010000458.1 GCA_028288545.1 Bacteroidota bacterium | reverse complement strand
TACTTATCGGTAACAAACAGGATAACATCCGCATCGGTTAAGGCCTCCTCCACAAACTCGTTCATCGAAGTTTGCAGCTTATAAGCAGGTTGATTGATATAGCCGGGGGTGTCGGAAAAGATGATCTGGTAATCATCTTCATTTACCATGCCCAATATCCGGTGCCGGGTGGTTTGAGCCTTAGGCGATATAATAGAAAGCTTCTCTCCAACCAAGGCATTGGTTAAAGTTGATTTACCCACGTTGGGTAAGCCTATAATGTTTACAAAACCTGACCTGTGTTCCATATCTGGTGCGAAAATACAAAAGCAAGCTGCATAACTCCATATCTGCAGCTAAACCCGGTATTAACACCGGAATCCGCCTTTTGGGACATGAGTTCTACCATCTTTCGATGGTTTGGCAGAAAATAAAAAGGACTTTTGTCGAATAAACAACAAAAGTCCTATTCTGTTGCGGGGGTAGGACTCGAACCTACGTCCGCCGCGGCGGATATGATTCCCGCCATTTTATCTTTAGTTCCTATTTCAAAGAAAAAAAGCCGCTTTCGCGGCTTCATTGTTGCGGGGGTAGGACTCGAACCTACGACCTTTGGGTTATGAGCCCAACGAGCTACCAACTGCTCCACCCCGCGATTTTGGAGTGCAAATATACGTCTAAGTTACTTAGGAAGCAAACTACTGTGGTGTTTTATTAAATGAATTATGAACAAAGAAGGGTTTACTTGTTATTGTCTCAATATTTCAAGCTTAATGTAATCGCGGCCGGCGCCTGATTTAAACCATTTCTCCCTTTGCATTGCTTCTGTTTTGGTAGAGAATTGTTCGGTGTGAATTATTTGCCCAGGGTCTGAATTTTATTGTCCACCCTTTAGTTCCCAATTCATTATGCGATTTAAACCTCGCTTCCAAATCGTTAGTAAAACCAACATAGGTTTTATTAAATTTTGAAGAATAAAGGTATATAGACAGTAAACATTTGTTAAACAAAAACAGGAACATTTGAATGGCCAGAGATGAGGAAGGACTCCAACCTACGTCCGCGGCGGCGGATATGAGCCCAACGAGATACCAAATGCTCCAGCGATTTAGAGTGAATATATGCAGCTAATTACTTACAAAACAAATGCGTTCCGTCATTTTGCTAATGAATTATGCACAACCAACGTTATACCCTGATTGTATAATTAAAAGTAGCCCGGGCTTTCAATCCCGGGATAACCCCAAAAACCAGATAGGGCTTTAGCCCTTAAGGCGTTTAGGAGTCTGCTACAGCCACGCTACGGACTGGCCCGTTGGCAGGGTTGGATTTGTAGGAGCTCTAGCACCAAGGGAGCATCCCTAACGGGACGCGAATTATTTTTGTAATTCTTTGCTACCAATATGCAGTGCCTACGGCACATTTCATTTGCGCTCTATTCCCGTAGGGAATTAATATTGGTAGCTACGATGTTAAGATGAGATAATCTCGTCCCGCTAGGGACGACACCTAAGGGAAAATGTGTCGTTTAATTTCCCGCCCTCGCTGGTCTTCCGACACTCCCGCCGTTGTTCGGTGTTTAAGTTCATCCATTAAAATAAGCGAAACGAACGTCACCAACAACAGAGAGTACCCGGGGCAGAACCTCGTTGTTTCGCTATTTCTCTTTTTGTAATTATCAGCATTTGATGAGTTATGCCAAATCCAGTTGTTGGTGGCGTACTCTTTGCTTATTTTTAAATGTGAACTTAAGCACCAACAACGGCGGGGGAAATCATTAATGAATAATTTTATAATATGAAAACCATACTTTTCATCTTTTCTTTAATTTCTTTTTTTACAAAAGTATATTGTGAGAATAATGATTTGGAAAGAGCGGGGTTAAAAGGAAGAGTAAAAACAAATTTTGAATCCACATTCGGCAATTATTATGACACTATATCAAAACTTTCAAAAATAGGTGGTAATAAAACTTTTTTTGATGAAAATGGGAATCAAACGAGACAACTCTCTTATAATCGTGAAGGTAAGATAGTTCGGGAGGAAATTGTTTCATTAGATAGTAAAGGTCGGAAAATTGAAGACGTAACTCTAGACCAAAATCATTCTATACAATCTAGAATATTATGTAAATACGATGGCGATAATTTGATTGAAGAAATCGAAGAGGATTCAGCTGCGAGCAGACGTAGCGTAGTCAGTTTCCGCTATAAATTAAATCGTATGGCTCAAGTTAAGGAAAGGCAGTCTCTGCTTAATGATGCTCTTTCGGATAAAGAAATTTATATTTATAAGAATAATTATGTTAAAGAAATAGATCTATTTCATGGCTGCAAAATGTTTACTAAAATTTTTTACAGTGCAGATAGTTTGGAAAACGTTACAGAACAAAGGGAACTCGGAAATTGTAATAAAGCAATTAGCAAAACATTAAATATTTATAACGCTAATGGAAAGAAAAGTCAACTGGTCCAAAATGTTATTTTTGAGCACTTTATTACCAAGTGGCAATTCTCATACAATAATAATGATGATATCGTATCATCGGAAATGAGTTGGAGCAATGGAAAACATGGCAAAAATGGAGTTAAACAATTAAGATACGAATATACGTATGATTCTGCACGTAATTGGATTAAAAAAGATACTTTTGAAGATAATATATTGACTGAAGAAATTGTGCGTACTATAGAGTATTATTAATGAGAATTTTTTGGTTATTAAAGATTCCCAGTTCTTCCAAGGTTCCGAGGGCAACTTGCAAACCTAATGAAAAGTTGAAGCCCCTTTAATTCTCAGCATCACAGATTAAACCGATTAATGGATTACACTGATTTGAATTTGTCCGCGTAATCATGTAATCCGCATAATCCGCGATTCAGACGACGGGGTATTTCTGCCAGTTCTTCCGAGGTTCCGCAGGACAACTTAGAAGCCCAATGAAAAGCTGCAACCTGCCTGACGGAGTCAGGTTCCTGACTTCCGTCAGGCAGTCACAATCCACCATTTTGGCCTGAAACTTGCTTCAGTAATACAATATTATAACTATGAGAAAGCAGTATAAAAAATACGATTTTCCGGTTAATGGTATTCGTAGATATTTAGAGCCGGGTCCTATTGTACTTGTAAGCAGCAGGTATAAAGGAGAAAATAACATTATGACTATGGGCTGGCATAGCATGATGGAATTTACTCCCTCACTTATTGGATGTTTAATTGTAGACTACAATCACAGCCATGAGATGATCAAAAAAAGCGGGCAATGTGTGATTAATCTCCCCACAATTGATTTGCTGCAGGAAGTTATAGGCATAGGAAACTGCCATGGAAGTGCGATAGATAAGTTTAAAAAATTTTCACTGACACCTACACCAGCAAAGCAAATTAAGGCGCCCTTAATAAAAGAATGCTATGCAAACTTTGAATGTAAAATCAGAGATAAAAAACTATTACCCAAATACAATTTTTTTATCCTGGAAGTTGTAAAGGCACATGTTCCCAAAACGCCTAAATATCCTAAAACTGTTCACTATACTGGTGATGGAGTCTTTATGCTGTCTGGTAACCACATTAACCTTTCAAAGAAATTCAGGCCGGAAAACCTTTAACGCGCTACCCCAAACGGTAGCTTTCCCATTCACAGCCTCCTTCCAGCCCCTCAATCAATGATGCATCGGCCATTTTAATGACATAGATAGTCTTAGCCTGTACGGCTGGTCGAAAAGGCAATATTCGGATATGATCCCGCTGTTGTTAGCGGTAGTTCATTTGCTTACTTTTAACCGTCCTACAGCTATCGGATAAACGCTAACGGCTAATTTATGAAACGAACATTACTACTAAATTTTATCTTCATCTTTATAATCGCATTGACTTCCTGTAATCATCCGCGCAAATTTGAGCCCACAAATACAATCTTTAAACCAGCCCAATCTAATAACCAGGAGACCACATTATTTAAACTGGATGATAGTAACACCCGGTTTAAACTCACTAAAGTTATGGCAGGGAATATATTCGTTTATACAATTGATAGTGTTAGTAAGCAAAGCTATACACTGCGCAAGGACAATACTTTAATTGCAACAGAACTGATTAGCAACACCAGCAATGTCAAAGAAATAGCGGAACAGGTTGTTACTAAATTAAAAAACTCAGGAGCAACAAATATGAAGGTATCGGAACCCGTTGCCGCCAAAACCAGGGAGGCAACTATTACAGAATCAGAGATTCAGTTTGAACTTGAAGGCGATAAAATGTTGATCTATCTAGCCGTTGCTGACAATGGAAAACATAAAATAGAGTTTCAGGGAAGTGTTCACAGCGATATAGAAGCCAATAAACAGGACTTTAAGAATTTGGCTCGCTCTATTACTTTTCCTGTGACCGGTGCTACCACGCACTAAACAAAAACTAAAACGTACATCCATTTGTGCCCCATCGTCATCCCCTCAGGGCTAATGTTTACACATTGAACACATTTTTATTTTTTAACCGCAGGTACAACGCTTTTTGGGTTTTTAATATAGCTGGGTTGCGCTTCCATGCAGTTGGTCAGTGCGTATGTAAAGGGATTCATCATGTTAATCTTTTGCTTTTTGATGCAATCAAGCAGCGCCTTTAATTCTTTTTGTGCGGCAACGGCTTTTTCCAGTTGCTTCTCGTTCCACATACCAAAAGTGGTTCCGTTAAGGCCATAACTAAGGAATGTCAGACTGTTGTTGCGGTCTTGCAGGCCGCCACTGCCTTGCACCATATAGCTTTCGGAGTAAATAAAAAGGCAAAAGTCACCCGCCTCGGTTAGTTTGCAGGGTAGAGGCACATTTTGTACGCTGGGGATAATGCGATAAAGTTCGTCATCCAATAAAAAGCCCCATATTTTTTTCGATTCAAATTTTAGTTTGGTGCCGTTAACTGAAATGGCAATGTTATGGTTATTGCTGTTGTAACCAAAAGTGCCGGGGTCCGCGACCTGTAGTTTGCCGTTCTTAAAATCGTCAAATGTCGTGTATACCCCTGATGTACCTGCTTTCGCGCCAAGCGCCATTAAACATATAATTACTATCGACAATATACTTGTTAAGTGTTTTTTTGATTGCATCGTTTTTTATTATTTGGCTAATATAGGAGGAAATATGTACTTTGCAGAATCACCCAAACAGCACATACCCTATAAAAATCGAATAGAAGAGCCCCATAGCGGTTGCCATTATTTTATATCCTATTTTATCACTTACAATTGCCTTGTACAGTGCAAATACATAAATTATAAAGTAAGAAAAGAGTAGGAATAGAAATAGTTCAAAAATGAATTGCTTATCATCAGCAGGACTGTTTTCCAACCTCCATACGCCAAAGATTAAAAACGCGATCATTGCTATAGCGACTATAACTCCCAAAATTCGAAATGTCATTTTCATTTTACGCTATTGCCGATTACCTGTTAACCAAAGGCGCAACCCGTGTCCCAATCAACTCAATTGATTTCATCAACTGCTCATGAGGAAGCGTAGCCGCATCCATCTGAAAAGTAACCCTGCTAATTCCTCCCAGCACCTCGCTATGATGCAGTATCTTTTTTGCCACTTCTTCAGGGCTACCAATAATGTAAGCGCCCTCATCACCAATTTGGGCATTAAATCTTGCACGGGTCATAGGCGGCCAACCGCGTTCCTTAGCTACGCCGGTAGACATGGAAGCCGCAAAACCCGGATAAAAAATATCGATGGCCTCTTCTGTAGTATTGCCAACATACCCCATGGAATGTAATCCCACCTTTAATCGCTCCAGCGAATGGCCCGCTTGTTTACCTGCTTGTCGGTAAAGGTCCACCAATGGCTTAAAACTCCGGGTTTCTCCACCAATAATGGCAACCATTAATGGTAGCCCCAATACTCCTGCCCTTACAAAAGATTCCGGGGTGCCGCCAACGCCTAACCAAATAGGAAAAGGATCCTGTAAAGGCCTTGGATACACCGGCTGGTTCTTCAGGGCCGGTCTAAACTTGCCCGACCAATTCACAAACTCGTTATCACGGATTTTAAGCAGCAGCTCCAGTTTCTCCGAAAACAGCTCGTCATAATCTTGCAAATTCAAACCAAAAAGCGGAAAGGCTTCAATAAACGAACCCCGCCCCACCACCATCTCCGCGCGTCCCTGCGAAATAACATCCAACGTAGCAAAGTTTTGAAACACCCTTACAGGGTCTGCCGCGCTTAGGACAGTTACAGCACTTGTAAGCCGGATATTTTTGGTCCGTGCCGCTGCTGCTGCAAGTATCATGGCAGGAGCGGAGTCCAGAAATTCCTTGCGGTGATGCTCGCCTATACCAAATATGTTCAATCCTACCTGGTCGGCCAGTTCTATTCTTTGCAGCAATTGCGCCATGGCATCCCTGCTGTTAAAGGTCCCTTCTTCAGCAGTATTAAATCTTGCTACAAAACTGTCTATTCCAATTTCCATTTTGTTCCTTAAGTTTTATTGGATTCTAAAATGCAAAGATACCGAACAACAAAACCGGCTAAAAGTTTAATGGCAATATTGTTTTATCAAGGCCTTTGCCTCCTCAAACCCAAATTTTAATGCCTTGCTAAAATCCGAACAGGCATCCTGGTTTCGGTTCAAAGCAATTTCAGAAACGGCCCTGGCATAAAATGCTTCGCCATAATCAGGTTTTATCTCAATAGCCTTTAGGTAATCAACTAACGCTTCGGCTTGGTTTCCAATAGCAGCGTTCGATTCGCCTCTTGCGCAATAGGCCTCGCTAAATTTTGGGTTTACCTTTGTTGCTTTGGTATAATCCGCTATCGCGCTTTTACGATCGTTCAGGCTGTCCTCTGCATTTGCTCTATTGAAAAAGGCTATCTCATCCGTGCTATCAATGGCAATAGCCTTGTTGCAATCGGCTATCGATCCACGGTAATCCTTTTGTTTGTGTTTGCAATCGCTCCGGTTTACATAAGCTGAGGCATTCAGGCTATCCAGTTCAATCGCCCTGTCAAAATCAGCCATCGCAGCTTTGTATTCTTTTAAGTCTGTTCTTGACATACCTCGCCTGATGTAGGCCGACACATTTGTGGTATCCAGTTTTAGTACCTTATCAAAGTCTGCAATGGCGCTCCGATGATCTTCAAGCTGCTCTCTTGCATATCCGCGCGACATGTAAGCATCAACATTTTCCGGGTCAATGACCAAAGCTTCGGTTAAAACAGCAATTGCGCCCTTATAGTCATTTACGTACATTTTAACCCGGGCGCAATTGTCATAAGCAGTAAGATTCTGAGGGCTTACTTTAATCTGCTTATCATAATCCTCCATCGCATCGGCATAGTTGCCCCTACCTTCTTTTATTACCCCCCTGTTATTATAGGCCCAGTTATCCATTGAATCTACTTCTATTGCTTTGGCATAATCGGCCAGGGCTCCGGCAGTATCTTTTAATTCACATTTGTTATTGCCACGGTTGGTAAATACCCATATAAAGGTTGAATCCAACGCCAGGGCAATATCATAATCTGCAACGGCACCGGCGTGGTCCAGCAAATTTGCCTTGGCATTGCCCCTGCAAAAGTATGAGAAAGCCGATTTGGGATTTAACTCGGCTAGCCTTGTAAGATCATCAAGTTCGGCTTTATAGTCTTTCATTTCCTCCCTTAGGATACCACGGTTCTGCCATGCCAGGGTATCGGTCGGATCAATGCGGATTACTGCCGAGTAATCTGCAACAGCGCCAGTACGATCGCTTAGTTGCCATTTTGCGTTGGCCCTGCCCATGTAAGCATCTTTGGTGGCGCTGTCAATGGTAATTACCGTAGTATATTCCTCAATAACTCCTTCGTTATCGTTTTGCTCCCTTTTTGTCAGCGCACGTTCCATATATATCGGCGCCATCAAACTATCCGACCATAACAGTTCAGGATTTTCAAGCGCTTTGATAGACTCCATCTCGAAGGCTGAGTCTAATTTTACTGCCATTCTAAAATCCAGTTGGGCTTTTCTAAGTTCATCCAGTTGTTTTTCCAACAACCCACGGTTAAAA
>JAQBNQ010000453.1 GCA_028288545.1 Bacteroidota bacterium | reverse complement strand
AATGCGGTTGTTCGTCATTGTTGCAAGGCTCTCATCTGCCGATTTCCTTTTCAAAAATTGAAAATGGAAATCTGCCCTCTTCAAAGAGGGACGGTTGAAAGGCTGCCGTTAATACTTTACCCGAAGTAAAACATAAATTAATTTAATGTCCACTCAAACCACATTTCACCAATCTGATAAGCGGTGGTTTGATTGGTTAGAGGAAAAAGCGACAGTCTTTCTGTCGTTTGAGAAGGTAGCATTCATTTTATTGATACTGGCTTATGTTGCCCCTGTTTGGATTGAAAAGTACATTCTGAATACCGACGGCCCTGCACATACCTACTCTGCCAAGGTATTGCTCGATTATTTGTTTGGCAGGAATCTGCCTTTATACCGCCAGTATTTTGACCTGCAATATTTTGCCGACCCCAATTGGTTTTCGCGATTTTGGCTGATGTTTTTGCAGGTTTTTTTTAGCGGAATAGTTGCAGAAAAGATCCTGGTTTCTGCTTACCTGGTGCTCTTCCCGGTTTTGTTTAGAAAATTGTTGGTGCAGATAAATCCGGCAAACGCGGTGTTGTCGTTTTTTATTTTTCCTTTCTTATCGCACCGGGTTTTCAACTACGGCTTCTACAATTACTCGTTTGCCATCGCTTTTTTGTTTGGGTTTTTATGGTTCTGGAAAAAGAATGCAGAAAGGCTCCATTTAAAAAATTGCATTGTTGGAATGTTGCTGTGCACCATTATTTACTTTACCCACTTATGGGGATTTATTTTTTGCGGGTTATTTACAACCGTTATCATTTTTTCTGATTCACTTGTGAAGATGAAGGCCGAACCGGTGGTGGAAATTTTAAAAGATGCCGGAATTAAAATGCTGAAGTTGTTTGGAATGATGTTGCCGGGTATTATCTTATCTCTCCTCTTTATAAAAACATACCTGCTTAAGGAGGATCTGTTTGTTGACAGCGCACAAAAATTACTTCAGGCATTTTTTAAGCTGGATGTGTTGCAGATATATTCGTACCGGGAGCATTTGCCATCGCGGGTTACGGCTTTTCTTGTGCTGTCGTTGCTGGCGCTTAGCCTGTTTTTAAAATTTCGAAAAGCGAAGTGGCAGAAAAATGATGCCTTTTTATTGTGCGCAATTGTGGCGACACTGCTTTATTTTATTCAGCCTTCAAATCTTACTGTAGGCGCGTTTTGGTCTTTCAGGATGGTATTATTGCCTTACCTTTTTTTCATTACCTGGTCCACCTCCGTTAATCACTGTAAGTTGGTGAAGTTTGCTTTTGGCGGCGCTGCTATTATTATCAGTGCTTATTTTCTTGCAATACGTCTACCGTATTATCACCGGGTTTCGCAGGCCATGGAGGAGTACGTTAGCATTAGCAATAAAATTCCGAAGCAATCAACAGTACTGCCCCTTTGTTTTAATTACAAGGGTAATATGCCGGATGGAAGCGATGTTTGTCCGGAGTTTTGGAAATTTAACCATGCCTTTGATTATGCCTGCGCTGAAAGAGACGCTATTTCGTTTTCGCACAATAACTGGATACCGCTGATGTGGCAGGCGGATAAAAATCCATTTGATAAAATAGGAATGATAGAGGGTCAGCCACCGGGACTCGATTTTGCCAACTATCCTGAAAAATCGAATGGCGGTAGTGTTGATTATGTTGTTACCTGGTGCATGGATAAAAATTATTGGTGGACTAACGAGTGGAAGGATATGCAGTGCCAGTTGGATAGTAATTATACTTTGATTGATTCGTCAACGCATAGTTTGGCAAAGCTTTATAGGGTGAATGCCATATTATCACCTATCGAGCAATAATTCATGGCCACAGATTCACAGATTAATAAAAATGAATTTCAAATCCAATTTAAAATGTCTACCCCCGGATGACCTTGACGACCCGATCATTGGGGCAGGCTTTATGATTTCATTTTGCTCAATAGTTATTTGCATTGCTGCATTTAATCTGTGAATCTGTGGCATGCATTTTATTCAGCGACAATGATAGGCTCGCACCTATCCGATTTAAAGTTTAATCCAATGTTTTGCTTATTTATGCGCGAAATTTTAAGTTTTGAAACCGTATAAGGCTTTTGCCATTGTGTTTTGTGTTCTGCTGCTTGACCAGGCTTTAAAGTTGTGGGTGAAAACGCATATGGTAATGGGGCAGGAGATAGTAATCAGCAATAGCTTCCGTTTGCACTTTACCGAAAACCCGGGTATGGCTTTTGGTATGGTTTTGCCCGGTGTTGGGGGTAAATTACTTTTAAGTTTTTTCAGGTTGGCGGCAGCTTGTGGCGGTGTATGGTATATCCTGCGCTTATTAAAACGTAAAGCACATTGGGGATTTATTACTGCCTGTTGCTTTATACTGGCCGGGGCTATTGGCAATATGATAGACGGCGCATTTTATGGACTGGCTTTTACGGATAGTTATGGAAGAATAGCAGAGATTTTTCCGAAGGCCGGTGGCTACGCGGGTTTTTTGCAGGGACATGTAGTGGATATGCTTTGGTTCCCTGTAATGCACGGGTATTTTCCGCAGCGGTTACCGGTGTGGGGTGGTGAGTATTACGAATTTTTCAGGCCTGTGTTTAATATCGCTGATTCATCGATAACTATTGGAGTGTTTTTGATATTGATTTTTCAAAGGGCGTTTTTTAAAGAAGGAAATACAGATGGAACGCTGATTAATTATGATCATTATGATAAGGATTATGATCAAAAAAATAATTGAAGCTCCGCATTCTTATAATTAATCTGACTAGTCCACCATGCCGTTGAAGCGGCTTCTTGCACCGGCATTTATTGAAATATTGCGTTGAAAATTTTGTTGCCGAAAATGTAGACGGCTACCACGGTGGCTATGATGGCGGCGACTAATACGGCTCCGGCAGAAACGTCTTTGATCTTTCCTGCCTTTACGTGAAAATCGGGTGAAACGAGATTTACCAGTTCTTCAATAGCGGTGTTGATCATTTCGGCGCAAACCACAAAGCCGATGGTGAGGGCTATAATGGCCCATTCAATAGCGCTAAGTCCTAAATAAATACCAGCCACGGTTACTACAAAAATGGCAAGTAGGTGAATGCGCATGTTTTGCTGCTCCCTCAGTGCAATGAACATTCCCTTTAGCGCGTAACCGAAACTTTTAAAAAGTTTTATCATAATATGGATTGAATAGCATTTTTCAAAAGTGACTCATCCTGCTCAAATTTCATAAAACCAGTGAAATTCTCCGATTCTTTTAACGCTTTTATCAAATCAAACCGGGATTGTTTCATGCTGAAGGCAATTTCTCTTTTCATCAATTCAGTTGCAAGATACTCTTGTTCTGTTTGTCCTGGCGTGGCAATAAAAATGGCTTTTTTTTCGAGTTTGGCCAGGTCCATTACCGAACTGTAACCCGAACGCGAAACAATTATATCGCTTTCGGCTATTGCGTTGTTCAGTTGCTCTGCATTCATAAAATTGCAAATGATGGCATTTCCGACGTTCTTGTTTTTAGCTTTTGAAGCAGGTTCGCCACGTACTACCAGCGATTTAAAAGGACTATGCTGCAGTTGTTCTGTTAAAAGTTTTTCAAAAATTCCCTTTTGCGGTTCGGGGCCTGAGCAAATTACGAGTACATCGTACTTTTTGGGCAAACTTCTTTTTTCAAATCGCGACAGGTGGCCTATATACCGCGCTTTTACGCCTTTTACTTCCTTTATAAGTGGTTTAAGCAATTTGTTGTCGGGAGCAGGTACCCAGCATTCGCTAAACTCCTTTATCTGTTTATGATTATAGTAATTGACGCCGCGTTCGATCCACTTCCATTCAAACGGCATTAAAATGTTTAACTGGTGCGTGATAAAAATGGATCTTGCCTTTTTGCTATAGCATCCGTAACGGTTATCGGAAATAATCACATCGATGTTGTGCTTTTCGACAAGCGTTTCTATTTCGTCGTGTTCGCGGGCGATGGCCTTGATGAACTTAGCCATTTGGCCTGTCATTGCTTTTACCATGGAACTACCATTGGGATAAACAGGGTTATAGCCGGTAATTTCGAATGATCTTAAATTGGGGAGTTCTTGCTGCAACAACTGAAGCGCGTTACCACTGGAGGCAATGAAAATCTCTGCGCCCCCGGCTAGCAGTTGCCTGATGAGGGGAATGCAGCGGGTGGCATGGCCAAGACCCCAATCGAGTGGAGCAACTAAAATTCGCTTTTTTCGTTTCAATCAGAAGAATTATTTTAGCCGCCGAACGTTATAATACATATGCAAAAGCAAATTAAACATATTGTCCGCATTACCATTTTAATGCTTACGGGTTTTGTATTAATAACAGCCTTGCCATCGTGTAAAGCCAATAAGTGCGATTGCCCTACTTTTGGTGGCCACAGGTTAAGTCATTAAATTTTTTGTTTAGCTATTGACAAAGGAGAATACAACCATTACCTTGTATTAAAACTTAAGCATTTGAAACCCTTGCACAAACTAACAGCCGGAGAGAAGGCCTTTATTGTAGATATGCGTAACTCTCACCTTTGCGAAGAACTTTTTGAATTGGGCGTATTTCCGGGCGATATGGTGGAAGTACGTGAAAATTCGTCCGAAAACAACTCCATTGTTGTTCAAATCAACAACAACACTTTTAACATTTACCGCAGGGCGGCTGAAACTATTATCACTAATGTGGTTAGTTTTCATGTTAGTTTGAATTAGACAACAGACAACAGACAACAGACATTAGACGCTAGGCTTTAGACTAATGCGGAGTGCTACCTGGCCCTGCCATCGCTTATAACCTTACCAGTTTCTTTACAATGTTTGTGCCGGAAGCGTTAATGCGCAGCAGATAAACGCCCGCGGCAAGGTCCATTTGAATGGAAGAAGTAGTTGAACGGATTACCGTATGGTATATTGATTTGCCTTCGCTATCAAACACTTCTACATCTGCACCCAGCAAATTATTTTCAACGCTCAACTCCCAGGCTCCTGAAGTTGGGTTGGGATAAACACTTAGCCCGTCCGAGTTTATATCGTTAATCCCGGTAAAGTTAACCGGGGCTGAAACCCCATTGCAACCATTTGTATCGCTTACCTCAACCGTATAATTACCCGGCGTGTGAACAATGTACATGGGCAATGTGGCACCGTTAATGGCATTTCCGTTTAAATACCATTGGTAGGCATGTTCGGCGCTAACACTCAGGGTATCGCCGGTAACAATGATGGAGGGCTGTGGCTGTGTGTACAGGCTTATTGCTACCTGGTTAGACTGGGCAGTACATCCGCTGGTATCGGTAACAAAAACATTGTAATTGCCTGCTGCGTTAACACGGATGCATATTCCGGTATCACCGGTGCTCCAGTAATACCTGGGGAAAAGAGTGGTTGCGCATATATGAGCACTGTCTGAGGGGCAAAATGAAATTTTATCAGCAACAATATTTACAACCGGCGATATTTTTGTAGCTATGAAAACAGAACCGGTATTAGCACAGCCCAGGGCTTCTGTAACTGTTACAGAATAAAGTCCACCTGTATGTATGGTTGTTGTTGCGGTGGTATCATTGTTGCTCCACAGATAGCTAAGCTGGCCAAAGGTTGTGGCCGTTAAAACCAGCGATTGACCCGTGCAAATTGTGCTATCGCCATTGGCGCTGACAGACAGCAAGGGCAGCGGATAAAAATATAAATTCAGAATGTTAGAAGTAGTGGAGCAGTTCGAATTATCGGTTACTGTAACCGTGTAATAAGAGGAGGTGTTTAGGTTGACGCATTGCGTATTTTGACCATCGTTCCACGAGTAAGCCGCAAAACCTGTGGGTGCACAAAGATGAATACTATCATTGGCGCAAACCGGCGAGGTATCGCCACTAATTGCAACCTGCGCTAAATGACAAACCTGGTTACCAAATGTTAGCCTTGCGGTAAAATTATCCTGAGCCCCGGTACCCGCTAAAGAGTCCGCGCCAATCACAATAGGTCCGGAATACGTTCCTCCAATATACGCGCTGCCAAATGGGTCTGCGCTGATGCCGCTTACCGCACCCTGATCGCCCACAATTTGTGTGCTGGCAAATACATTGCCATCCGAGTCGCATTTAAATATAAAAGCTGACTCACCTGTAATAACCGGGGGCACAATTGTTGTGCCGCCAAATGTCATATAAGGATATCCGATTCCGCCTGTTACATAAATATTTTTTCCTGAATCAGCCGAAATGCCGTAGCTGGAACCATTTCCTCCTTTGGCCCACAACAGGTTACCGGCAACATCGTACTTAACCACATACATACCGGCATGGAAATAATTAAACGAATCGGTTTTGTATAAAGTGTTGTTGCCAAAAATCATTTCGGGACTAAAAAACGTACCGCTAACATAAGCATTGCCCCGGTTATCGGCTGTAACACAATTGCTATAGTTATCGGCGTTAGGATCTGCGGTATTTCCCTGCGCGGTTTTAGCCCACTTTACGTTTCCGGAAGAATCATAGGCTGCAATAAAAAAAGTGTATGAAAACCCCGTGTAATTGAGGTTGGTTAAAGTAATGGTATCAAAAGTAATGTGATTGGAGTTATAGCCACCGGTTACATACAAAAATCCATCGGAGGATACCCGGTTAGCTGAAATACTTTCGGCATCAGCTCCTTTTGCATATCCGCCATCGTTAGTCGAGCCCCTGGCCCATATAGCATTACCCGATGTGTCGAACCTGGCAACAAAAACACACCTGATCGGAAATCCGTTATTGAAAATAGCGGTCAAGGTGTCGCTTCCAAACACCGGCGAACTACTCATGTAATCTCCGGTTACACAAGGATGGCCGCTGTAATCGCAGGTAATTCCAAATCCCTGGGCACCGGCTACAGTTTTAAGCCAAACAAGGTTGCCCAGCGAATCAATTTTAAGTAAGAGAAATATTCCGTAGGTAGTAGTGTAATGACCTACATAAATGTTGCTTGTGTCGTACCGGAGGTAGTCGTTAGGACAACTACCGGTTACGTAAATATTGCCATGTCCATCGGCAGCAACTGCGTTGAACATGGCAGTACTGCTTTTAGCCCATATCAAGTTGCCGGAAGAATCGTATTTAACGATAAAGGCACCACCTTCAAGGTAGGAAGAGGGCGTAAATACCACGTTTCCGAATGTGGTAGTATCCTTATACGATCCGATAGCATATACACAGGCATGAACCGGATCGGCGGCAACAGCGTGTTCCAACTGGTAAGGATCCATTTGAGAAAGGATACCATCCGTTGGGCTGGTTGCGTTACGGGCCCAGCCCCAGTGTGCAGGTTGTGCCTGAATAAGAAGAACGCAACAAAACAGAATGGACAATGAAAAAATCTTTTTCATATAGCTGTATAAGTGTATAAAGTTAAAATATTTTTCTATTCATGTATCTGGTATCTCTTCCCGTCTTCTCCAAAATGGCGACCTCTTATAATCCTTTTGTAAGCCGATACCCCAGGGGGGGAATCGATTTCGGATTTGCAAAATATTATAATTCAATAATTTATAACAGGGTATGCAAAAAACCGATACCCCCCCTCAATTACCCGTTAAAATACTGATCGGATTTCTTCTTATTAAAAGGGCACGAGCAAGGTGTGACCAAAAAGGTTTAGCGTCCAACAATTTCATACGAAACTGCGCGGTTCATTTGTTGCAGCACCTGAGTGCAATCGGGGTTGTTACAGTTGTTACGCGAAATGCTGCTGCCGAAATAAACAGACTTAATACTCTCAATAGGTACTCCGGCCAGTATCATGAACCTGAGCACGGCATCGGACCTGCGTAAAGATAACTGGCGCGGATTGTTTTCATCGGCCGAGGCGGTGGCATATATTTTTAACTGCTTATTATCATTACTGTTCAACTCTTGCGCCATGTTCTTTAGTTGCTGCGCAGCCAAAGGACTTATCTCATAACTGTTTTTCTCGAACAGTAAAGAAGGCAGGTCAATATTAAAGGAGTCGCTCAGTTTAATGGCAAGCGGTTCTGGCTGTTGCTTTAACCGTTCAGCAGCCTTGTCTTGCTCAACTTTTGCGTGGGCTAATGAATCGGCTTGTGCCTTGGCGGCAACTTCCTGCCTTTTCTTCTCTTCCAATTCCCTGGCAGCTCTTTCCCTTGCATCATTGGCTACTGCAACCGCTATCGCAGCTTTGCTGGCCCTTTCTTCTTCTTCGGCTTTTACGCGGGCTAATGAATCTTCGTAAGCCTTGTGTTTAGCCACGGCTATTTCCTCGCGTTTTTTCTCTGCGGCAACTTCTAATTCTCTCGTTGCCTTTTCCTTTTCGGCATTCATTGCAAAAGCTATTGAGTCTTCAGTAGCTTTTTTAGCTGCTGCAATTGCTTTTTCTTTTGCAACTCTTTCATGCTCTGCTCTAACACGATCTATTGAATCTGTGCGGGCCTTTTGTATAGCTGCAGCTAATTCCTGTCTTTTCTTTTCTTCTGCCAATGCAAGGTCTTTGGCAATCCTTTCTCTTTCCTCATTCGCCCTAACAAGCGCAATAGAGTCGGCAATAACCTTCCTTTCATGTTCGGCTTTTAAGCGGGCCAGAGAATCATCCAATAATTTCTTTTGATTAGCAATGTCTTCCTGTTTCTTTCTTTCAGCTGCAAGTGCCAATTCCTTTGCTGCTCTTTCATTTTCAGCCTTTACGCGCAAGGCTGAATCTTCCCTCGCTTTCTTCCTTTCGTTTTCTAATTCTTGCGACATCCGTTGAAGCTCCGCTCTAACACGGGCTAAAGAGTCTTCCATTATTTTTTTGGCAGCAAGGTCTCTTGCTTTTTCCTGCGCAATTTTTTCTTTCTCTTCCTTCATTTGTGCGTCAATATTTTTCTGACGCTCATCTGCCAATACACGCGCTATGGAATCCACACGTACCTGCCTCGCTTTTTCTTCTGCTACTTTTCTCTTTTCTTCTTTAGCCTGCGCATCAATATTTTTCTGGCGCTCATCAGCCATTACATGGGCAATGGAATCTTCGTAGGCCTTTTTAGCCGTAGCCTCTTTTACTATCCGTTTTTGTTCTGCTTTTACAAAAGCTATGGAGTCCTGCACAAACTTTTTATGGCTTTCTTCCACCGCTTTAGCTATGCGCAATTGTTCGGCTTTTACCGCAGCCAATGAATCGGCAGCAGCCTTTTTAACGGCCGACTCTCTTGCTTTTTCCAACTCTATCCGTGTTATCGAATCGCGGGCGATTTTCTGACGCGCTTCAACTAAAGCTGTTGTTATTGAATCCTGGAAGGCCTTTTTAGCCGCCGCGTCTTTTGCTATTCTCTCCTTTTCGGCTTTCACATGCATCAACGAGTCCTGCACGTTTTTTTGCCTTACCTGGGTTAATACTTGTGCAATAGAATCCTGGTAAGCTTTTTTAGCCGCTGCTTCTTTTGCCAAACGCTTTTGTTCGGACTTAGCAAACACAATAGAGTCCTGTACAAATTTTCTGTGGTTTTCCTCTACTGATTTTGCAATCCGCAGTTGCTCTGCTTTTACATTCTCAAGCGAATCTTCAAATGCTTTTTTGATAGCCTGCACTTTGGCCACTTCCTGTTCAATCCGCGCAATGGAATCGTGGCTTATCTTTTGATGTGCCTCTACCAGGGCGGCAGCAATTGAATCCTGGAAAGCTTTTTTAGCGACAACCTCGTGGGCTATCCTCTGATTTTCGGCTCTTACGCGATCAATAGAATCCTGTACAACTTTTTGACGGGCCTGGATAATAACTTCGGCAATAGAATC
>JAQBNQ010000432.1 GCA_028288545.1 Bacteroidota bacterium | reverse complement strand
AAAACGTCTCCTCAAAATTGAGGAGACGTTTTTGTTTAAGCACCAAGGTGCTTATTGCTAATTTATTATTCGTTTATTACAACTCGTTTAGTAACCATCGATCTTCCGCTACCTAAAGTATAGAAATAAACTCCTGCAGGAATACTGTTCCTTTCAATTACAGTAGAATTTTCTCCAACCTTAACTTCGATTTCTCTCTTGTAAACTTCGCTGCCAAGTATGTTTGTCAGTTTTTCAGTCATCATTCCTCCTTTAACAGAAGTGAAAGAAACTACAGCCTGGTTAGTGAATGGATTTGGAACAACACTCATGTTGGCAAAACTGCTTTCAATTTCGTTGATTCCGCTACCCGGACAAGCTAAACCTGCGTAAGAAATGAATGGGTTAGCTTGTGTTTGTAAGGTATCAACCGGGTGAATACACTCACTTGCATTGCTATCAACTCTTACATAGTAGTGAAGACCTGCAGCATCAGCGTTTGTAGTAATAGCAACACCTACGTTGGCATCAACAATGATGTACAATTTGTACTGACCAGCGGGTGCCTGTGTAGTACCAGTAACCTGGATACAACCTGCTTCCTGGTTAGTAAATGTATTGTTAGCCTTATTAGTTGCCCAGCAAAGACCTGAAGGCAAGTTGCTGATCGTATCGATCTTTAAAGATTGGATAGTTAAAGTTTGACCACCAAATGCGATGGTATTAAAATTTTTGAATTCAATAGTAGTGGTTGTAGGTATGTTATCTATTACCGGAGCAAGACTATCTGACGGAGGACTCAAACCAGGTTGTGTTAGGTTGGTTGGAGGTGTACATACACTAGGGCCTGAATTACCGCAGTATTGGGCACTTGAGGTGAAATACAGACTGCTGATGGTTAACAGGGTAAAAATTACTTTTTTCATGTGCTATTCTTTTTTAGTTTAGGTTAATGTTACAAAGATATATGAGGAATCCGTTTATTCAGCATACTTATTCACATATTTTTAGAAGAAAGTGATTGTTTTACTGAACAACAACTTTTTTGTTGATGCTTCCTTTTGCCGATTCAACAGTTACAAAATAAATGCCTTTGCTAAAGCTGTTCAGGTCGATGTCCTCGTTAAAATGTCCGCTGAATTTATCCATCTTTCTTGAATAGACGATTTGGCCAACAGTGCTTTGAATAATGATATTGATGTCCTGGTCTTCTTCAGCTGAAAAACGAAGATTAAACCTGCCTGTATTCGGATTCGGAGTTATATCCATATTGAACACGGAGTTTGAAACACCTTCAATTCCCGAAACCACCGAATCGGGTACAACTGCAGTTCTGCACGAAGTATAGCTTAGGTTATAAATATCAGCGCTGTATAAACCATTACCAAGAAAAGGCAAAATCTTTCCGTTTTGGCCGGCAACCAGGGTACCATTGTAATACCAGTCGGCAGCGAAACCACTTATAGGGAAGGGATTAATAAACTCGGTTGTACCTGTAAAATAGATATTGGCCGGATCGGGACTGGTAGCCATGGTAACACGTTTAGTTACCGAATTGCTGCTGCAGCCCGTATTCTGATCCGTTACAATAACCCGGTACATTCCAGGTAATGAGGCATAAAATCCCGAATCTACCACTGTAGATAAAAACACGGTGTCTCTATACCATTGGTACGAGAAATTACCCTGGTAACGCATTCCAGCGCTATCCACCGAAACAAAAACCGAATCTCCACTGCAAAAAGTATCGCTGGCTGCAATAACAACAGGCAATATTGGTAGCGGATTTACAATAACGTAAAGTGTTTCAGTAATAACAGTTCCGGCAACAGTATCAAACTCAACATATCCGTCAGTATTATCATCGGCAAAGTTTTCCTGCCCTAAATGCACTGTTAAACTATCGGTACCCAAATGATCATCCTGGGTGCCAAAAGGCGGCCCATTATCTAAATCCCACGATTCCATCACTAACTTAAAAGTGCCAACCGGTATTGGGATATAGAGATTATCGAAATTGATATTGTGGCAGGTGTTGCTGGCATAATTGTTACTGTTGTTAAATCCAAGCACCGGAAACTTAACGTATGGATCCGGTGAATCTAAACTACTGATACAAGAACAGGTTGCTTCTTCAATATCGCCGCAATAACCTCCGGTAACATCAGCTATGTGTACCTTTTTAACGCGGTAATTATAAAACACAGTACTTAAGGTTATAGGAAATGTATCAGGAACAGTTGAGTTATTGGTAAAAGTATAAGAACCCGGAGCCTGTAATTGTGAAGGCGGGTTGTTTGCTATGTTCCAAAAGTACCTGGTAAGGTTTGGCTGCGGTGCCGAATAAAGAGCGTTCAGATCAACCGTAATAGATTGACAAGCCTCGGAACCGTTGTTGCCATAAGTAAAAGAGGTAACTCCGGCAACAGTATCAGGCAATACCAGCAAGGTATCTTTATAGGATTGAGGAACGTTGTTTTGGTTTACATTACCAATTGGAGTGCCAATGGCAGTAACATCAGCCATCAGGTAAACCGTAACCGGGTAAAGACCCGCAACCAAAGGAGTTCCGCAAAAATGCGCGCATCCCAGGGAATCGCCACCCTGAACGTTAAAAGATCCACCATTAGAAATGATGTAACCCACACCGGCTGGCAAACCGCTCACTCCGGTAACCGTTATGTGCCTGAGATCCACCTCGTTACAAGAGCATTGAGCAAGGATGGATGGGTCGGTTAATACCTGGGGCATAAAAAAATTAATTACCTTATCGTATGGATTATGGGCATAAGCTGTATCTAGCTTATTACATAGCCCCCCGGCTGGTGGGCAGGTGCCCGAAACAGGTGTACATGAGGAACATTGAGAAGACAGTTTCTGGAAAGAAACTATTAAAACAGCAAATATTAATATGTAATTTTTTTTCATTAAATTATTTTTTTCAACCCACAAATATACGCCAATGCGCGGCAATAAGCAACGGACAGTGCTTTATTTTAGCGTTAACAACAAAATGACAATAAGATGACGAAGCTTGTTGGTAGTATTATTGAATCAAAATTCCTTCATTTCAAAAAAAATCTATTTTTGTCACCTAACTAAAAAAACGCGCATGAAGTTTAACCGTTACTTACTACCCGTTTTCTTCCTTCTCCTCTCTTCAGCCCTTTATTCCCAAAATGCAAAATTATCGGGCAGAGTCATTGAAGAAAACAAAGAAGCCCTGATAAGCGCAAATGTTGTTATTGATGCCAGCAAAGGCTGGGGGGCTGTCACCGACTTTGACGGTAACTATGAGATAAAAAATCTGCCCGCAGGTTCCTATGAAGTTGTGGTAAGATACGTTGGCAAGGAAGACCAAAAAATAAAAATAACCCTGGCTGCAGGAGAAAACAAGGTGTTGAACATAACACTGCGTGACAAACAGCAGATAATGGACGAGGTTGTGATAAGCGGTACCAAGTATGAAACCAAACTTGGTGAGCAAACCGTTTCGATGGATGTATTGAAGGGTACTTCATTGGCTAACCAAAACATTACCAGCCTTGATGAAGGTATGACCAAGGTACCTGGTGTTACTATTGCCGATGGCCAGGTAAATATACGTGGTGGTGCGGGTTGGAGTTATGGAGCAGGTTCGAGAGTGCAGGTTTTGGTAGATGACCTGCCATTGCTTACTGCTGATGCATCGGATGCCAAGTGGAGCATAGTTCCTATGGAAAACGTTGAACAGGTAGAAGTTATAAAAGGTGCGGCCTCAGCATTATACGGAAGCGGTGCTTTGGATGGCGTAATTAACGTACGTACCGCCTACCCTACCGAGCAGACCTATTTTAAAGTAACCGGTTACGGCGGCGTAATTGAGGGGCCCTCTTATACTCCCGATATGAAATGGTGGGGTAAAGTGCCTCCTTACGGGCAGGGAGTTAACGTTGCTTACCGCCAAAAGGTAGGACAGAACGATATCGTTATCGGCGCCGCGTATGATTCTAATACGGGATACCTTGACTCGAGCGGCGGTTCTTCTATTAGAGCAAATATTAAGTATCGTTACCGTTTTAAGAAAATTGTTGGTCTCAATATGGGTATTAACGTTAGCGGCTATTACAGTTGGGGAAATACCTTTTTCTTTTGGAATGGTTTAGATAGTAATGCTTACAAACCATTTCCAAAAACCATTACCGTTTATAAAGATTACCGCTTTACCGTTGACCCCTTTATTGATTACTATGACAAAAAAGGCAACCAGTTTAAATTTGTCGGCCGCTTCTTTAACGCTACCAATACTAACAGTACAGGGCAAGGGTCGGTACCAAACCGGTATTATGGCGAGTTGCAATATCACCGTAGATGGGAATTCAAGAAATTTGACTTTAACATAGTAAGCGGGCTTGTTAACGTTTATGATGACGTTAATCCCCCTAAAGGAGCCTCGGGCAGTTTGTTTGGCAAAAACAACAGCTACAATTTCTCTGCTTACGTGCAAACCGATTTTAAATTCTGGAAGAAGTTTACCGTATCGTTTGGTGCGCGTTGGGAATACTTTAGACAAGTACATTACGTGCAGGATTCCACTGGTCCGGGTAACTATTACCAAAGATTAGATACAGTTCAAAATTCTATTAAGCAGTTGCCTTACCCTTTGTTTAGATTAGGACTTAACTACCAGGCTGCTGAGGCAACTTATATCCGGGCATCTTTTGGCCAGGGCTTCCGTTACCCAACTATCGCCGAACGCTTTGTTTCGACGAATGTTGGACCAATTACCATTGCTTCCAATCCACTGCTTAACCCGGAAAAAGGATATAGTGCAGAATTAGGTTTGAAACAAGGTTTCAAATTAGGCAAGGGCTGGGCTGGTTATATGGATATCTCGGGCTTTTGGAACCAATATGACAATATGATGGAGTTTTCATTTGGACAATATGGCGATAGGGCATATTGGCCAAATTTTGGACATGATTTTGGACTTGGTTTCTCATCCCAGAATATTGGCAAGACCAGAATTTTAGGAACTGAATTGGTTTTCGCCGGTCAAGGTAAAATAGGCCCGGTGGATATAACCCTTTTAACCGGTTATACTTATATAGACCCAAGATCACTTAACTGGAATGATTCTTTACCCCTTGTTAATTATCAAGGATATCAGTTAGGCAACGGTTATAATCCAGGCAGCAATTCAGCGATTAAAGGTGCCTACAACAACCCTACTGGAGTGACATATCTTACTTACGCACAAACTTCTACTTCTTCTACAAATATTTTAAAATACAGGAATCGCCACACCTTAAAAGTGGATGTTACACTTGAGTGGAAAGGTTTGGAATTTAATACTAATCTTCAATATTCTAGTTATGTAGAGAACGTGGATTATGCTTTTGTCAGCCCGTTACTTTCTTCTCTATACCCCGCTTTTGCGGGTCTCCGTCAATCAAGAGAAGAGAAACAACTTATTCCCATAGGAAAAGGAAGAGGTGATATTGTATTGAATATGCACCTTGCTTACAATTTCAAACAGGGAGTTCGCGTAGCATTTATTGTTAAGAACGTACTTAACACAGAATATACCCCGCGCCCGGCTTACCTTGAAACGCCAAGAAATTATACCCTGCAGGTATCATATACTTGGCATGGAAAAGCTAAAAAACCAAAGGCTGAGGGCACTATTAACTAATTTGATTTAAGAGAACCAACACAATAAGAAAACAACGAAATATGAAACTAACACTTGCATTTATAGCGTTAATAGCCCTCTTAGCTTTCGGATCATGTCAAAAATGCGTTACCTGCACTCCTTACCGCGAAAGCGGGTTGCCATCTAACGTAATGCAAACGGTTAAGTCCTGCAACAAAGTTGATATTGCAGCTTACGAAAAGGGTCCCTTTGTAGAACCGAACGGCGATTCAGTAATTATTTTTAAGTGTATATAAACTGAAAGTATAAAAGCCAAAAGAAAAGGGCTATTCCGGATTCGGAATGGCCCTTTTTCTTTTCAGATTATCAGACGATCAGAACAGCAGCAATAATAAATTCGCAGGGAGATTAAAAGCAGAGAGAAAAAGGTAGAGTGAAGCATTTGAAATAAATGGTTTTGCCTTTCCTAGGACTTCAACTATCTGACTACACAATCATTCGGACTCATTTCGGCTATCCAACGGGTAATAAGGGCTAAGCCTTCTTTGTGTACCAGGGAACGGCCTAATTCCGGCATTCTTATTCCCGGGTCGGCAGATTGCATCCTGTATATCATGATAGATTTATCGGGACTTGAAGGCACAATATCATACAACCTGTTACCGGTTGCCTTTCCGGCAGCTACCGGAGCCTTGCAAAAGCCGAGGTGCTCCAGATTAAAGTTGTCGATATTTAAATGCAGACCCGAAGTATAAGCAGGGCCTTTAGGGTTATGACAATGCCCGCAGTTTACTTCCAAATAGGCCCTTGCCCGCTCTGTTACACTATAATGTGCCGAATCTGACCAGTCGGCAAGTTTAGGTGCCATACCAGGCGCAGGAGCGCCTTTCAAGAACCCTATCTTTGCAAAGTGCGTTAATTGGTTTTCAGTAACATCATCATAAGGCAGGTCGCGGTTTAGGTTGCGCACTTTGGGTCCAATGGGCGTAATAGCCACTCCATTGTTCCAATGGCAGCCCTTACACTGATTTTTGTTGGGTATAATATAATCCGTTTCCTTTTTTGTGCCATCGGAGTGTATCCAGCTAACTTTTTTAATGTCGCCGGCGCTTTCCAGTATAGCCTCTGTCTGTTCATCGTTCCAAATGTAATCCAGTGCATCCCAGGCATTAGCGCGGTGAACCAGCAAACGGGTTTCCATTATCCTTCTGGTACCGTTTTTAACCCTTAGGTCATCGGCATAATAAAAATTCTTTATGAAACAGGCCCCTACCGGAAATGCCAAAACCTGCGTGGTATCATAATCCGCACTTTTACCTTCGGGCATATAAATAAACCGGGCCTTTTGGGCGTAATCACTAAATAAAGGCGTTATAAGG
>JAQBNQ010000389.1 GCA_028288545.1 Bacteroidota bacterium | reverse complement strand
GTATGGGGCCGCTCCAGCCATTAAATTTATGAAGTCCCCCGGCTCTTTCAATGATATCGGTGCCGGGTCTTAAATAGAGATGGTAGGTGTTGCCAAGTATTATCTGCGCTTTTACAAAGTTCTTCAGCTCGTACATGTGCACTGCTTTTACAGCGCCCAGGGTGCCTACCGGCATAAAGATGGGGGTTTCTATTCGGCCGTGGTCTGTAAATATTTCTCCGGCACGGGCTTTACTGCTTTTATCTTCAGCTATCAGGTTGAACTTCATTGGGCGCGAAAATAGGAGAATTTGTTGGTGGTTGGCGCCTGGTGCTAACGTCGGAGCCCTTTAATACGAATAGCCTGACTACCTGGCAGCTATCGAGTGCACAGATCTTACATTAGAAAACTTGCACTGTAGGTGCTAAAGCTTTGTAGGAATATTCATCAGCACCTTATTATTGCCCTGTAGAGGTAATCCTTTTGCCCCCTTTAAATTGCCTGTTGAAGAGGGTAGTCCCGATAAATCGGGGCAATAATTATCGTGTAGATTATTTCTACAAAGCTTAGGCACCTACGGCGCCGACTATTTTATAAAACATTTGTTCACAAGGTGGCTGCAACAGGCAGTAATGAACCCGACGGGGCCTGTCATATAATGAGAATGCGCACTTGTTGGTCGAAACGTTTAGCGAGCATCGGTCTCATACAGCCCGCCTGGATGACCGTTCGGACATGCGTTTCTTTCTTTAGGCCACCCATGCTTTTTTTCTTAACGTAATTTCTGTGAGGCCGGATTAAAGACGACCTCTCAACTGCGAATTCGTAACAATTATTTTCTTTGCACCCGCATGGGTATTGAGATGAAAATATTTATTGGCTGCGTTGCGTTACAGGCTGTTTATTACCTGGCTGTTTTTTCGCGGTTGAATTTTGTGCGGCCGTTTAAGGGGCTTCCTGAATTTTTACCGCCGGTGTCGGTTATTATTTGTGCTAAAAACGAGGCGCAGAATCTTTTACGCAATCTTAAGATCGTATTGATACAGCAATACAAACAATTTGAGGTGATAGTGGTAAATGATCAAAGCGATGATAATACCGCCGATGTTTTGGTGGACTATTATATGCGCAACAAAAATCTTAAAATAGTGAACATACCTAAGGGCGAAAAGAAGTCGCTGCCGGGTAAAAAATATGCGCTTTTAAAAGGCCTGGAGGCTGCATCGTTTGATACTATTGTTGTAACCGACGCTGATTGCAGACCGGCTACGACGTACTGGCTGGCTAAAATGGCTGGTGCTTATATGCACGAAACTCAAATTGTGCTGGGACATTCGCCATACGAAAAGGCACCGGGCTTTTTGAATAAGCTTATCCGTTACGAAAATTTTATGACCGCCTTGCAGTACTTCGGCTTTGCAAAAAGTGGTTTACCGTATATGGGTGTAGGAAGAAATCTATCATACAAAAAGGACCTGATAAAGGGTTTTAAAGGTTTTGAAAAAAGCAAGGACGTTTTAACGGGGGATGATGACCTTTTTATTAATGCCGTGGCCAATGGCGGAAACACGGAAGTTTGTATTGATAAGGATGCCTTTATGTACACCAAACCCGAAACAACATTAGGTGCCTGGCTAAACCAGAAAAAACGGCACCTGCGTTCGGGGTTCAGGTATAAGATCATTCACCGGTTGTTGCTTTTTCTTTTTGCCTTATCTAACCTGGCTTTTTACGTTGTTTTTGTTGTTGTATTAGCCAAAGGATTAATGCTAAAACTGGCTTTGGGCCTGTTTTTTGGACTGTTAATTTTAAAGATGCTTTCTATCATTAGCGTGTACAAAAAACTGGGTCAACAGGACCTCCTTTTTATATCACCGATATTAGATGTAACTTACACGAGTTATTTAGTGATAATTTTATTATTATTATTGCTCAAACCTAAAGACAATTGGAAGACTTAAACTCGAAATTCTCATCACGTGCGCAGGAAGACCTTGAACTGGTAGCCAAAGCCAAGGCCGGCGACCAGAACGCTTTTAGTAAGTTAATGCAGCGCTACCGTGATTCGATATTTTTTATGGTGCTAAAAATGGTGCATAACCGCGATGATGCCGAGGATTTGACCATTGAAGCCTTTGGTAAAGCGTTCAATAACATTGGTAATTACAGTGCTGATTTTGCTTTTAGCACCTGGCTGTTTAAAATAGCTACCAACAACTGTATCGACTTTATCCGCAAAAAAAGACTGCAAACCACTTCGCTTGATCAAACCAGTACTACGGAGGACGGAGAGTCTTCGCCAATTGCGGTGAAGGATCATAGCTCTAACCCGGAGGAAAGTATGGTGAAGGACCAACGTGCGCAAAAAATACGCGGAGCTATTGAAGAGCTTTCGCCAAAATACCGCTCGTTAATTGAGTTGCGTTACCTGGACGAACTTTCGTACGAGGAAATTGCTGAAAAGCTGGATATCCCTTTGGGCACTGTTAAGGCACAACTATTCCGCGCAAAGGATATGCTTTACAATATTCTTAAAGTAACCAGGGAGAAGTATTAATTAGGGGTTTACAATTATCACCTGGTTTTATTATGGAGATAATTCTCAAATACTTTCCCGACCTTACGCAAAAGCAAATAGAGCAATTTGCTGCCCTGCAAAAAATATACAAAGAGTGGAATGAGCAGATCAATGTAATAAGCCGTAAGGACATTGATAACCTATACCTGCACCACGTTTTACATTCATTGGCTATTGCAAAATTTGTATCGCTTAGGGGCGCCAGCAAAGTATTAGACCTTGGCACCGGTGGCGGTTTTCCGGGTATTCCCTTGGCTATTCTTTTTCCCGATTGCAGGTTTCATTTGGTGGACTCGATAGGAAAGAAGCTGAAAGTAGTTGAAGCCGTTAAAGACTCGATAGCACTTAAAAATGTATTTACTTTTCATAGCCGTGTAGAGGACATGGATTTTCAGTACGACTTTGTTGTATCACGCGCCGTAGCCCCACTTGCCGACCTAGTAACCTGGACAAAAAGAAAGTACCTGCATAAGGACCTGAACACCTTGCACAATGGTCTTATCTGTTTAAAGGGCGGCGATATTGATGCCGAACTGGCAACGGTTAAAAACGCAAAGAAAATCCCTATCAGCAATTACTTTAATGAGCCGTTTTTTGGTGATAAGTTTTTGGTGTATAGTGAGCAGTAGACGGCCCCCTAAATCCCCCGGAGGGGGACTCTAAAGACAGGCCCTTGGCATCCTAAACCTGGCTACGGGATAGGCAGATCCGCCAAATGGACAGGTTGGTTCATTCTTTGTATTTTCTCTATAGGCGGCTCCGCTGGAGCGCAACAATTGTTCTTTTACAATACTATAAACAGCCGGCTCCGCTGGAGCGGTTTTCCGAAATACCAATGCGTTAAGGCGATCTTCGTTCCGTAGGAACCGCCTGTTTATAGAAATACGATGAGGAGATGTCGCGCTCCAAAGGAGCCGCCTTGGCTCTCTGTGGTGAGAATGAACCAGCGCTGCCAAAAGGCGACTTTAAAAGGCAGCGTTAGGCACTAGTTAACGAGTAGTTAACGGTATCGTTTAATTATGCATATGAATAATTGCTGCGCTACCTTTGAAAGAAAAAAGAATATGAGTACTTCAAGGAAACTCTTTTTATGCGTGTTGATGACCGCTTTCTTTACGGGTGCCCGGGCACAGGCTGAGGAAATTACAAAAATATTGAAGACTACCGGCGAGGTGTTGAAACTGCAAACGGACTCGGAATACTATCATGGGTCGATCTTTCAGCTTACCTCTAACAAAAGAGGCGAGGTTGAAATTAAGCAGAAGCAAACGCATTATAAGATTGAGCACCAAGTGCCTTATGTTACAAGGGAAAATGTTTCGACTTTAAAAATAAACCCGGCAGTTACAGCCGTTGATCTGGTGGAGGATTATAAGGGAATATCTTTTTGGATATCATCGCGTAAGGAGATGCGCACGTTTGATAATGAATTGTCTAAAAGCTTCCTGATTACCTTCCCTATTGAAGACAAAGAGAAGGTTGTGCGGATGTATAAGTTGCTCAGACAACTGCTTGAAACAAACCGGAAGAATAAATACCAGATAGCAAAATTTGGTAAGGATGGGGGTGGGTGTTAAGGCTTTCCTAAATTATCTGCACTTGTCCAGGAAAATGTGACTGAGAATAATGGTCGTCCGGAGTCGCCAACGCTCAGGCCACGCTTCAGACCTCACGGACAGCGGAGAGGATACTACGGACAGCGGGGATTTTATTTCTATAATACTAAAACTTAAACTTAGGCAATTCATTTTTTATTACCCCACTTTGGATTAAAGCCTTTTCGATTTTATCAACTGTTCCTTTATCTTCAAATAAAAGTAATTGCTCCTGCTCACCTTTCATGCAAAGTCTATAATAATAAGTTTGACCTACCCCAGCGTCCATTAGTATTGCAAAATCGAAAAAAAGATTGTTTTCATCCATATTAAACTCTGTCACTTTTCCAATCACGAAGCCGAATAAAGTGGTCCTTTTAAAAATCTTGAGTTTATCCCGGGAAAACAATAATTCGTTTTTGCTAAAAATTAAAAAAAGAAAAATAATGAGTACAATAACAAAAAACCAAAAAACCAACTTGTAAAATGAAAAAGCAATTATAGCAACAGTTGCTTTAATAAAGATATCCATAAGGGGATCGCTTTTTACTAAAACAATTCCTTCACTTGTTTGCTGCACAGTAACTTCGTCAAAAAATGCCATATATCACGGGTCGGTTATCTTCGCACTTCCTGTAAAGGAGGCTTTTTCTTTGATATCCATGCAAAAAAAGTTTTTAGCAACTGCACATAAGGTAGCCGCAATACCGATAGAAACCTTTCCTACTCCCCCCGATTTTCGGAGTCTGAAGCCCGGGCCGAGCGTAGCCGACTCCGGACGACCATCTGCCACCATACTTCAACACTAAGCTACCACAACAAATCAATTTTTACCAACATCCCCGCTCACTTTCCCGCAATAACAGAATAACATGCTCGTAAGCGCCTAATTAAAATCCGTGCTTTGGCATAATCGTCGCACGGAGTCGCCACCCACGGCCTACCTTCAGACTCCGCACACCGGGGGAAGTGTTGTTGATTGAGTTCGCTTGGACGGTAAACATTGTGTCACAAAGTTCACGCAAAGGACGCAAAGCAGGGCAACGCGAAGAACCGCGAAGAAAGGGAAAAGCCCTTTGCGGTTCTTTGCGAAAATCTTTGCGGACTTTGGGTGAACTAGCATTTTTGCGCTTATTGCTTCATGAACACCTTGCCTTAAACTGAGTTTATATTTTAAATTAACAAAAGTATAAGTGATTAAAAATAAGTCCCCAATTTTAGACGGAATAGTTTCTACTTTTTTGACAATAGAAAGGGTTTATTTTTTATAAAATTGGCTCCAATATTCTGATAATCATGGATTAGAAAGAGGGGTATGCTGTAAGGAGCAACGAAAAAAGTGTCTAAAGTAGAAAGTATCCCGGCCCGGCCCCTTCCGTCCCTTAAAGGGGAAACCAATACTGTTCGCCAGTTTGCGCGAGGGACCCCTAAAATGAACTTTTCCTTCCGTT
>JAQBNQ010000385.1 GCA_028288545.1 Bacteroidota bacterium | reverse complement strand
TTCTGATGCTGATTTTTTAGATCGAATGCCGATTAATCCTTAACTTGTAGTTCTAATGTACTCCCATGAAAAAAGTGTTACTTGCTCTTTGCGGTTTAATGATAGCCTTCTTTTCATCAGCTCAGTTACCTAAGCTCAATTTAGTTCAAATAGCCTCGGGCTTTCTAAGCCCCGTTGACATTAAAAACTGCGGCGATAACAGGATTTTTGTTGTTGAACAGGCTGGTAAGATCCGGATAATGGATAAAAGTGGAAACATAAGGTCCACTCCATTTCTCGATATTTCTTCGCACGTACTTTCTGTTGGTAACGAACAGGGTTTGCTCTCGGTAGCCTTTAGTCCTAATTATAAAGTAGATAGTTGTTTTTACGTTAACTACATTACCGGAACAGGCAACGGCAGTACGGTCATTTCAAGGTTTCATGTTAGTGCTGATTCAAATGTTGCTGATGCAGGTTCAGAGAAGGTGTTGCTTACTTTTACGCAGCCATATACTAATCATAACGGCGCAACGCTAATGTTTGGCCCCGATGGTTATTTATATGATACCCAGGGTGATGGCGGCAACGCCGGTGACCCGTATCATATGGGCCAAAACAAAAATGTTTTTTTAGGTAAAATTCTGCGTATGGATGTCAACCATCCCGACACTACTTACCTCATTCCTCCAACAAACCCATTTGTAGATAGCCTGAATACCAAACATGAGATATGGGCCTATGGCGTCCGCAACCCCTGGCGCTGTAGTTTCGACCGGTTGACTGGCGATATGTGGATTGGCGATGTAGGCCAGAATTTATATGAGGAGGTAGATTTCCAACCCGCCGCTTCAACAGGAGGGGAGGATTACGGATGGAATTGCCGCGAGGGCTTTCATCCTTACGATACTTCCTGCGCTAACTCAACCGGGTTTATTGACCCGATATTTGAGTACGTGCACTCCACGGGCAATGGTTGCAGTATAACCGGTGGTTACGTTTATCGTGGGGCGCAGTTTTCGAGGTTATTTGGCCGTTATTTCTTTACTGATTTTTGCAGCGGACGCTTTATAGGAGTGCGACAAACAAGCCCGGGCGTTTTTGCCGTAGATACTTTTCACTCTTTTCTAACTAACATGTACAGCACCTTTGGGCAGGATAATGACTATGAGATGTACATAGCTGGCCGCTCCAACGGCAAAATTTATCACTTAACCGATACAGCAAACTGCCAGCCTGTAGCCTACATTATGCCTGATAGTTTTGAAAATTGTAACCAGGTAAAACTTACAGCGCTTGTAGGAGACTCCCTCAACTATCAATGGTACAATTCTAGCGGTGCGCTTAATGGTAGTTCAAGTCAATATATTGCTACTACAACAGGTTGGTACAAAGTTAAAGTTGCAAAAGCCCAATTGGGTTGCGAATCATTTTCAGATTCCGTATATGTTACAGTCCACGGTCCCGATGTGTTAATTGATTCTATCCCTATCGTTTCGTATTGCACCTCCGATACACCTGTTTTATTGGATGGCTTCATAACGCCTGCGGGTGGAGTATATACCGGGGCAGCCGTTGTAAATGGATTTTTTGATCCTGCCAGTGGGCTTGTGAACGATACCGTTTACTACACCTATACAAATAGTTATGGCTGTATCTCTCAGGATACTTTTACTGTTGTTGTACGTGTTTGTGTTGGTTTGAATGAAGTAAAAGATGATCTTCTGTTTAATGTATATCCCAATCCTAATAACGGTGTGGTTAATGTTGATGTCCGTACCGAAAATTCGCAGCAGGTCCGGTTGATCGTTACCGATGCATTGGGTAAAATATATAGCAAGATGGAATTAACATCCGGCTCTTCGCCTAAAACAGTTCCGGTTGATCTATCCAGTTTAAGTAAAGGCGTTTACCTGCTTAAGTTATCAGGCGAAAGCGGAATAAAAGGCAAACTTCTTGTTGTTGAATGATCCCATTCCTTATCTTGCCCTTTAAAATTTCTTAATTGGTACGTGTTGATTCTGTTCCTGTTTTGTTGCGTCCATTGTTCTATCTGTTTGGCTGGGGCCTTGGTATCTTATTTTACCTGCAAACGCGGTTTGTTCACTTTACCTGTAAAATCAAATTCAAAGGAACAAACCTCAGCGCACATCCAAACTATGTGTTGTGCATTTGGCACGATTCGCTGGTTAGCTTCTTCACAGTATTTATTAAAATGGATAACCAGGTTTGGATGAATCACCCGGCGTGGTACATGAAACCTGTACATGTGTTATTAAAGCTAACGGGTGTTAGTAAGCTGTGTCTTGGCAGTAGTGGCAATAGCGGAAAGGAAGCTTTGGCCGATGTTATCACCTATCTTAAACAGGGTTACAGTACCACAATTGCCTGCGATGGTCCTGCCGGGCCAAATCATGTTTTAAAGCCGGGTGTTTTGTTAATGAGTCGCGACGCCGGTATTCCTGTAATTGCATTGAGGTTTACCTGTAGTAGTTTTTTCAGGTTGGGAAAATGGGATAAAAAATTTGTGCCAATGCCTTTTTCGCAAATTGTTGTGGAGGCCAGTCCACCGGTATTTGTAACAAACGATAACTTTGATGACAGCGATAAACTTATCACCGATTGGTTGAACTTCGGAAACAAGTTGACAAAAAGTCAGGTGTAATTAAACAAATATATTTATATCTTAGCCAAAACTACGAATATGAAAAGAGCCCCCGTTTTTCTTATTGCTTTCTTTGCCATCTATCATCTTTCATTCAGCCAGAATTATCTGCCTTACGATACCGCTTCAGGTAAAATTGCTTATAAGGCAATTATAAAAATAGACTCGCTGAATACCAGGAGGAATTACCAGGAGGCTGTGACCTGGCTGGAGCATTATGTGGATACGGTTAAGAGCAGCGGTAACTCGGAGCTTTATATTCAAAAGAAGGATGAAGACTCGGCGAAGATAGTAAGCGCTGGTAAATTTCAGGTACCATATGCCGATAGCTGGGATAAAAAGCCGCTGTGGGTTTACTACAATTTAATTATTGAAGCTAAAAACGGGCGCAGTAGGATAAAGATTACCGATTTACAATATGATGACCCTGCCGGTAGTAAGGCTGCCGCAAAAAAGCCAGTGACCTTTGAGGATACCTACTACGGTTTAAAGGATAAACCGAAAAATGTTCAAACCACATGGCTTGCCTTTTTTTCGCGTAGCGAAACAACATTTAAATCCATCATCTCCTCTTATCAAAAATACATGACCAGACCCGCTCCCCAGGTTATAAAGGATGAGTGGTAAATATTTCGGGTTAATTCTGTTTCCCCGGACACAGCTTTAGTTTCGGGGAAAACAAATTCTATTCAATAGATTATAACTGGAAATTGGTATTTCGGTTTGTTGACGCCCTTTCCTTTTTGCCGCGTTGAAAAAAGGTAAGTATATTTTTTAGTATAACTATCGTTTCCTGCTTTTCGGAAATCAGTTTTTCCTTTTCGGAAATCAGCTTCTCATACAACTCCCGCTCGGAAGAAGCAAGCTGCGATTTCTTATTGTAGTAACTATCATCAACGGCGTTGGGCTTGCCATTAATGTGGTTGGTAAGATTATCTGCATGAGGAGATAATTCGTCCAGGCTTACATTAAGGATTAATGAAATTCTGAAAAGTCTTTCAGCGTCAATTTTAATCTGACCTTTTTCGAGCTTGGAATAAGCGGGCTGCGAAATTCCTAATTCGCTGGCCATATATTCCTCAGTGTAGTTGCGGGCTTCGCGCCAAAACTTAATGCATTCTCCTGCTATCATACGGGGGAGTTAAGATAAACAATTGAATAATAAAATGCTTCTGTTTTAAACTATAACCGGCCGAGTAATTGGTTATAACCAAATATAATGGGTACAAAAATCACAACCAAATAATTTCACATCAAAATTTATTTATTTTTTAAAAATTAAAAGGTGTAATTTTTATTTGATTTCTAAGCGCTTGATAAGCACGTATTTATTAATATAAGTAGAAACATCTTTTTTTAATGTTGCCTTGATAATTGCTTAATTAAAATAAATTGTTTTATATTCTTCACTTAACACCAACCCGTACTCCCTCCGAATGTGAACTGAATTCAGGAGCGTACATACTTTGAATCGTAGTTATCCCGTTCGAGAAATCGCCCTTCTGGCTCACACGTAGTGCATATTCAAAAACGAAAGTTCCTTTTGGTAGATGATCGAAAAAGAAATTGGTGGACGCATCCTTCGGGCTTTCATAGTAACCAAGTCCATCCTGGTATTTGTAGGAAGATAAAACGCTAACCGGTTCAAAGCCTGACGCTCGCATGTCTTTCATTTGCACAAAATCCATTTCGCGATCACTCCTTAACTCGATCCTTACTTTTACAAGGTCGCCTGTCTTTAATTCTGTGTGATCATTAATTGGAGTCAACACGGGCCCCTTTGATCCGTTGGTCTGCAGAAATAGCTTCTTAGCAAGTTGCAATGGTGATTTAGCTGAAGTTATTTTATCCAACTGTTCAAAGTATTGGTAGTAAAGCGCACCCCAGGCAATGCCCTTGCTTTGTTTCTTTACACTTACCTTTCCCATTTCAGGTTTTATTTCACTTGTACTCCACGAAGTTTTAAAGTATCCTGTTCCCGGATCTGCTTTGGGAGCATTTTTCCCGGGTTCTATTTTGACTCCGCCTATTGTTACCTCCGGTATTTCGGTGGTATTCAACCAGTCGCTTCCACTTAAAAGCAAGGCATAACAGGCATCCGAAGTGGCCTTGGTTGTTTTCCAATCCTGTACTTGCTTTTGTTTTAACAACCAGGTACGTAGTTCATCCACCACTACTTCATTTTTACCTGATTGACTGAATGCCTCAATCATCATGGCCTGTGTTTCTATGGGGGCTTGGTACCAGTAATAACCTGCAACATTGTCTTTCCAGTACATGCCCAGTTCCTCATTCTTTGTTGCTGTTTCCTGCAGCGAATGGAGTATCTCATCCGAGGCCTTGGAATTTCCCGAGCGATGTAGAATAATAGCTATCATGGCCTGCGAGTATTTGTCCTGTTTTAGCCAGTTTTTTTGCGCCTGGTCAAAATAATACTGATAAGCTACCTTAATATTTTCAGGTACTCTTTGTTCCTTAAAGAAACTTCGGGCGTACAAATATTGTATTTGTATGTCACTTACATTTTCAAGTTTCAGATCGATCTTCTCCTTCAATAGTTCCCGGTAATCTTCCAATATCCGGTTGTCAAGATACTGAACCCCTTTAAGTGTCATTTGCTGCAATTCATAATCGCGGTTTATGTTTAAAGCGCCAAGTTTATCCATTCTACCTAAGCCGGTAATAACGTATTGCGTAATGAACCGGTTATCAGGCATTCCTTTAAACCAGGGCCAACCACCGTTAATGGACTGGTTATCTTTTAACTTTTTCAACGCCGTAGCTTGTTCTGCGCTCATTTTGTTTAAATTAAATAGTAATCCAACCCGGTTTTTTCGTTGGGTTTCATCCTGACCTTGCAGTACCCATGGAGTTTCTTCCAGCAAAAGCTGCTTTAATTCAGCATTCTTTTCAAGATTCGAAGCCGGGGTATTAGCACCTTTCCATGATTCGAAAACCTGTTTAATACGAGGTGATGAATTTGCTATATGGGTAGCAATACTGTTTGCATAAAAGCGATTGAACAGTTGCTCAGAACACTCGTGTGGAAATTCCATCATGTAGGGAAGAGCCTGCACTGCGTACCATGCAGGGTTGGAACTTAATTCAAATGTAAGCCGGTGATTGACCATTGTTTTTGAACCGGATGAGTTTACAAGTTTTTCCAGCGAAAAGGACTTTTCCTGTCCGCCTTTTACATTGATTGGTAAGATTTCTGTTACCAGCATTCTGTTTGTCAGGATTGGCAAAGGTGCTTCTTCACCATCGGTAAAATTACCAGCAGCGGCTGTTATTTTATAAGTTATCACTCCAAGCCCTTCAGGTACTTTTAACTTCCACGAAACAGTTGTGCTTTGGCCTTTTTTTAAGTTGAATGGCCTTAGGCTTATATCCTTTCCAAAAAGGGTAGTGACCACCTTGCCTGTAAAAGGATCAGTTAAAGTTAACTGCGCATTGCCCGAAAGTTCCTTATCAATTAAGCTATTAACCTTAGCTGTCAATTCAATTTCATCACCTTCGCGCAAAAAGCGTGGCGCATTCGGATTAACCATTAAATCCTTTTGTGTAACAGCATCTTTGGTTATGCTCCCAGATTTTAAATCCTTTGTGTGTGCCAGGGCCAGAAATTTCCACCGGCTCAGTGCATCGGGTACGGTAAAATTGAACAGAATATTTCCCGCAGTATCCGTTTCAAGTTTGGGAAGGAAGAACGCAGTTTCGGCAAAATTGGCGCGGGCTTTAACAATGGGCATGGTTCCCCATGCATCCTTTCCTTCACCGGTTTTAAGAAAAGCCGGACTAAATTCGCTAACTTCCTGCTGCTCCTTGTCCTTTTTTTCGAATTTAAAATCCGTAGCAAATCTTACTGTTGCGCGGGTAGCACAACAGCCATTGCAATCGTGACATGTAAGTTTGTATGTTCCGGCGTTTGCACTATACCCAAACGCTTGAGTCCCTCCTACTGCAACGGCATTTGCATTACTCCAGCAGTAGGTTGTATTTAAAACATCGCCACGCCTGTAGTTAAGCCTGTATCTCATATCGCCCTGGGGCATTATAAACCAATTAAGTGCATCGTAAGCCTGGTAAAGAAATTCTTTAACCGGATTTGGCAGCTCATGAATATTTACCGAACCTGAAACTGCGTTAGGTAATGCCCAGGTGCTTAAACGGTAATCGAATGCTGCCCTGCCGGGATAAAGATCAAGGCTCCATTCGTTTGGAGCAAACGCGTCTAACGACGCATCGTACATTCCCGCCAGCATTTCGGCCGCAACTTTTTCGCCGGCCGGGCCACTTATCTTTATTTTCCACTCTTCCTTTTTACCGGGGCTAAGTTTATCCCGGAAGGTGATGAAAGATAATTTCAATTCTTTATTGGAGTAAGGAACTTTTACCAATACAGGCATGGCGAACAGGCGTTCATCGCGCACAAACGTAAAATTCATGGTCACATTTCCTCTAAAACGCTCTTCTATCGGTAACTCAACCAGTTTTTTCTCATTATTCAGGGTTATCCATTCTTTGTGTATCACCTCATCCTTCAGGATAACTTCGTAAAGCACTTTCACATTCTTTTCTGAAGAACCAATAAGTACTTGTGCTTTTCCACCGGGCTCAAGTGTCGTAGCCACTTCATGTATCCACGAAAGTTGGGTAAATGGCATCTGATTATTTCGGGGATCGTAAACCGTAAAGTATTTTATCTCCTTTACTGTTTTGCCAAAGTGATCTTTGGTCTCAAGTTCGGCCAGGTATTTTCCTTGTTTCCAGCTGGAAAGACCCTGAAGTTTAAATGTCTTGTCCTTTTCGCTGTCAAACGAAATATCCAGTGCTTGTTGTTCTCTGCTCCAATCTTGATACCGGTCTTCGTCCTTATAAATATCAAGCGGAAATTTCTTTTTGTAATCAGCCTCGCTTATTGCAAATTGGTCTGGTGCCCGCCATAAGCGCTCACGTTTAATAAGGGCCGGGTCTTTCAGCCTGTAAATGCGTATTGAGCCTTTGGCGGCTTCAAATTCGCCGTTCAGGTTTTCGGTACTCAGCTTTACATTTTGACTATCAGTGGTACTATAATTCTCACTCAATTGCATGTTCGTCCTTAAAGCTAAAACTCCAACATTAACAGATGATTGAGTGGATTGGGTTTCTCCGTTTTGGTCAGTTACATCGACGGAAATTGAATACGTATACTGGGGTAATTTTTCATCGCTAACAGATGGATCCGAATTGGCAGTAAAGTCAATAGTAAATTCTCCATTTTGCGTGGTAGTTACTTTGCCGCTTGCAATTTCTTTATCCACTTCATCCGGGTAAGAAATTTTCCATGAAAAAAGATTGGCGTATGGAAACACTGCACTGCGCCGGATCCTGTATTGCACCATGGCGCCATCTACTGCTACCCCGGAATAAGTAGTTGCCTTGCCCTTTATCGTAACTTTATCACCTAAGCGGAAACTCCCTTTTACAGGATCAAACTTTGCCTCAAAACGCGGTCTCTTATATTCTTCAACTCTAAAGTTTTTGTATCCGGTAACGTTTGGTGTTTGAATATACATGGTGCCATTAATGCCGGAAACGGGCAAGGTAAAGCTGCCGTTGAACGTACCATAGTCGTTGCTGGTTAATTGAAGCTCTGTAACAAGCTTACTATTTACATCATACAGTTGCACTTTACGTTTAGTGCTTTTCATTAAAACGTTTTGACCATTAATTGTTTGCATCAGCAACCCCTTAAAATAGATGGTTTGTCCCGGTCTGTAAATTCCTCTGTCAAGAAAAAAGAAGACGTGCTCCTGCACTTTTGGCAAATGTTCGTCATCTCCGTAATTATAACTGTATTCCTGCTCTCCCGTTGCCAGTTGGTCGCCTTTGTAGCTAATGTCTAATTCTACGTCATGGTCTTCGTATCGGTGGCCTGTTTTCAGTAAAAAGAGGCCATCCTCATCTGTGTTGTATGTTCCCCGTAAACGACGCACATATTTTCGCTTTAGCTGGTCGTATACACGTGCAAAGACATTCACTTTCGCGCTTTTGAGTGGTTCGCCGCTGGTTCGGTCGTGTATAAAATATTGTTTCCCGCCTTTAAAGTTGCGTTCCACATAACCAATGTTTGAAACGTTTATGCGCGTGAAGGAAACTATCTCGTTACGGTAATCGAATTTTGGCGAACCGGAGGCAAGTAAATAAAAAGCCCCGATCTTAGATTCAGGAACGCTTACCTCGCTGCTATGTTGTTGATGGTCACCGGCACTTGGTAAGGCTACCCTCCATTCCCTGGTTGGCGAAAACGAAAGCCAACGGCCAAGCAATTGGGGTTGCTCCAGTTCAAGATCATCTTCCCGTATACCTTCTGCCGATACCAGCTTAAAG
>JAQBNQ010000351.1 GCA_028288545.1 Bacteroidota bacterium | reverse complement strand
CACCGGGTTTATTGTTTTATTGCCAATTTATTAAATGCTGCTTATGCCAGGTTTGTTCTCGCCAATTAAGATCCGGAGTCTTGAATTTAAGAACCGGATTTTTGTTTCTCCCATGTGTCAATACTCAAGCACGGATGGTTTTGCCAACAATTGGCATTTGGTGCATTTAGGTAGTAGGGCAGTAGGTGGTGCGGCCCTTGTAGTGGTGGAAGCAACCGCGGTAAATCCTGAAGGCAGAATATCTCCCGGCGATATGGGAATCTGGAAGGACGAGCACATTGATTTTCTAAAACAGATAACAACATTTATTGAACAACAGGATGCCATTGCTGGCATTCAACTGGCCCATGCGGGGCGTAAAGCAAGTCATCAATCTCCATGGCAAGGTGGCAAAGCACTGACAGCAGAAAACGGTGTGTGGCAAACCGTGGCTCCAAGTCCGCTGGCATTTACTGAAGGTGAACCTATCCCAAAGGAATTGAGCCTGGATGCAATAAAGCAAATAGTCAATGATTTTAAGGAAGCCGCCATTCGTGCGCAGAAAGCGGGATTTAAAGTAATTGAGATTCATGGAGCGCACGGATATCTTATCAATGAATTCCTGTCTCCCCTAAGCAATAAGCGTACTGATGATTATGGAGGCTCGTTCGAGAACCGGATCCGCTTTTTGTTGGAGATAGTTAAAGGCATTCGTTCTGTATGGCCGGAGGAATACCCCTTGTTTGTCAGGATATCCGCTACCGATTGGGCTGAAGGTGGATGGGCCGAGGATGATTCAATAAAGTTAGCCGGTGTACTTAAAGCAAATGGCGTTGACCTGGTTGATTGTTCAAGCGGAGGAAATGTGGCCCATGTTAAAGTACCGGTTAAACCGCTTTACCAGGTTCCTTTTGCTGAAGGGATAAAGAAAAGCGTTGAAATATTAACCGGTGCAGTTGGACTTATTACCACCGCCAAAGAAGCGAATGATGTTATTGAAGAAAATAAAGCTGACGTGGTTTTCCTTGCCCGCGAATTACTTCGCGATCCCTACTTCCCCCGCCGTGCAGCTTTTGAATTGGGGATTGACATAAAATGGCCGGTGCAATACGAGAGGGCGAAACGGAAAGTAAGTTAGGGGAACTAGTGTTTCACTTTTTGGTCCAAATTTAACTCATGTTCATTTGATGGTTTCTATTTATATTTATAAAGAATGAAACTAATCATTGCGATAGCCATTACCTTTATATTGTCTTCTGTCAAAGCGGCGGATACTTTAACTGTCGCACAGGTTTATAATTTTAATGTGGGAGACACTTTTGATTACAAGAGTATTACGCAAGACCTGGATATAGGTATTGATAGTACTCAATATAAGCGAAAGGTTTTGATGCAGAGGACATATAATACGACTCTCGACACTTTGTTTCTGGGGTTTGGACCACCGGGAGGAAGTGTCAGCGAAACGCGGTCCATTTCAAATTTGGATAGCTTCGTCCTTTCTGCCTTTGGCAATAGCGCCTGTAATCAAAGTTATAGTTTTGATTCAAGCACATATGGCAACCCAATGAACTGGTATGAGGTTTCCTGTTTTGAGTCTTTTGAGACATATAGTTTTACTAAAGGCTTGGGGCAAACATTCTACGCGGCGGGTTATTTTGCCAGCAATAGTTATTATAGTGAGCAATTAATCTATTATTCCAATGGTACTACTAAACTGGGTACACCTTACTACGTACTTGGTATAGAAGATCCAATTGCTCCAACTTTTCTTTGGATATATCCTACATTGGTAACAGACAATCTCTTTGTAAAGACCGTAGATTCCAGGATGTTTCGGTTCAAAGTCTTTGATTTAAATGGCCGACAAATTATTTCGGGAAATATCAATTCAAGTCTTAGCACGATCAGTGTCTCCTCACTCCAAAGTGGTATGTATTTTATTGAGTTTTTTGCGAATGGGCAAACAAGCACTCATCGTTTTATAGTGCAACGATAACTTGAAATTTGAAACCAGAAACTTTAGACCATCTCCCCATCCTTCATATGCACCGTTCTATCGGCCATGTTGGCTAACTCCTCGTTATGGGTAACAATAATGAAAGTTTGATTAAACCGGTCACGCAGTTCGAAGAATAGCTTGTGAAGATCGCGGGCGTTGTTGGTATCCAGGTTACCTGATGGCTCATCCGCCATTATTAATGCAGGGTTATTTATCAGGGCTCTTGCAACAGCTACCCTTTGTTGTTCTCCGCCAGAAAGTTCCGATGGTTTATGATGGATTCTGTGGGACAGCTTTAGCAGGTCTAATAATTCAGTAGCCCTCGCTTCGGCGTCTTTTTTAGAGGTTCCTGCAATAAATGCGGGGATACAAACATTTTCAATTGCAGTAAACTCGGGTAACAAATGATGAAACTGGAAAATAAAACCAATGCTTTTGTTTCTGAAAGCCGCCAGTTGCTTATCCGATTGTTTGGAAATCTCCAGCCCGTTTATTTTAACACTGCCCGAATCCGGCTTATCCAGCGTTCCTATAATGTGAAGCAGGGTTGATTTACCGGCGCCGGATGGGCCTACCAGCGAAACGATCTCGCCCTTCTTTACAGACAGGGAAACACCCTTTAATACCTGCAGGTTGCCATAACGCTTAAGTATATTTTCTGCCTCCAAAATCATGTGGCGAATGTAGGGAAATAGTTGTTAGTTGCTAGTTGCCTGTTGTCCGTTTGCTAAATACGTCCTTCCGGCAATTGGGTAACCCCGAAGCGTTAAACAGCAAACTGAAAACTGTAGACTAAATTATTATTTTCGTCTCACTTAAATATCAGTAAACACATAAGCGCATGAACTTACACGAATACCAGGCTAAGGAATTAATGAAAAAGAATGGTGCTGCCATTCAGGAAGGTGTAGTCGCTACAACGCCCGAACAGGCCGTTGATGCAGCTAAAAAAATGAAGGAACTATATAACAGCGATTGGGTGGTAGTAAAATCGCAGATTCATGCGGGTGGCCGTGGTAAAGGTGCCATTGTAGGTTCGGAGCAGAAAGGTGTTGCCCTGGCAAAAAACCTTGACCAGGTAAAACAGATAGCCACTAATATATTGGGCCATGTGTTGGTTACAAAGCAAACCGGGCCTCACGGCAGGTTGGTTAATAAAGTATTGGTAGCGCAGGATGTTTATTATCCTGGCGAAAGTGCTACTAAGGAATTATACTTTTCAGTATTGCTGGACCGTTCAAGCGGTAAGAATGTTATCATCTACTCTACCGAAGGTGGAATGGATATTGAAGAAGTAGCAGAAAAAACACCTGAGAAAGTGCAGAAAGAATGGGTTGATCCACGGGTGGGATTACAGGATTTTCAGTGCCGTAAAATTGCTTTTAATCTTGGATTGGAAGGCAATGCTAATAAGGAGATGACCAAATTTGTAAAGGCAGTTTACAACACTTATTTGAGCATTGATGCCAGTATGGTGGAGATAAACCCTTGTCTTAAAACTTCGGACAATAAAATTATTGCGGTTGATGGAAAGATAAGTTTAGACGATAACGCTTTATACCGCCACAAGGATATTGAAGCCATGCGCGATTTGAACGAAGAAGACCCTACTGAAGTGGAAGCCGCTGCAGCCGAACTGAACTATGTAAAACTGGACGGTAACGTTGGTTGCATGGTTAACGGCGCGGGATTGGCTATGGCCACTATGGATATTATTAAACTTAGCGGAGGCGACCCTGCCAATTTCCTTGATGTGGGTGGTACTGCTAATGCCGAGAGAGTTGAAAAAGCTTTCCGTATCATTTTGAAGGACCCACATGTAAAGGCTATCCTGGTAAACATATTTGGTGGTATAGTTCGTTGCGACAGAGTGGCACAGGGAATTGTTGATGCTTATAAATCTATTGGCAATATTCCGGTTCCTATTATTGTTCGTTTGCAGGGTACTAACGCCGAAGAAGGCAAACGCATTATTGATGAAAGTGGCTTGAAAGTACGTGGTGCTATACAATTAAAAGAAGCGGCACAGGAAGTAAAAGAAGCTTTAGCTTAATTCATTTCTTAAATAGTTGAATGAGTGATTTGAAACTGTCATATTACCCTTATCAACTACTGTTTAAATTTCCTTTTAAGATCGCTCACGGCGTTCGTGATAGTACCGATGTAATATTCCTGAGACTTGAGTGCGGGGACTTTATAGGATGGGGCGAAGCTACCCTACCGCCATACCTGCAGGAAAGCCAAAGATCTGTTGTTGACTTTCTATCCGGCCTGGATATCTCCATCATAAAATTTCCGCTTGATCCTGCAGCAGTATTCGCCCAACTTGATAACGCTTATTTTGGAAACATGGCTGCCAAAGCCGCGCTGGATATGGCCCTGTGGAATTTAAAGTCGGCCATTGAAAATAAAAGCGTTGGCAATTTACTTGGTATAACTTCAACCAAATTCCCATTAAATACTTACACTGTTGGCGTTTGCGGGTTGGATGAAATGGCCCTTAAAATAAATGACGCTACCGAAAACAGTTTTGAACTTTTTAAAGTTAAGCTGAACGGTAAGGATGATGAAGAGATGATCCGTAACTTCCGCAATCTGTGCCATAAACCCTTTGCAGTGGATGTAAACCAGGGTTGGAAGAGCGTTGAAGAAGCGACAGAAAAAATAAACTGGCTTAAGGACCAGGGCTGTATTTTGGTTGAGCAACCTCTGAACAAAGGTGCTGTGGAAGACATGAAACTGCTCAAAAGCATTTCGGTACTTCCTTTATATGCCGATGAAAGTTGTCAGCGCCTTGGCGACATTGAAACACTAAGAGAAGGTTTTCACGGGGTTAATATTAAGCTGATGAAGTGCGGTGGAATATCGGAGGCCATTAAAATGATAGCCAGGGCAAAACAACTTGAACTGAAAGTTTTGATTGGTTGTATGAGTGAATCATCGGTTGGTTGTACGGCGGCTGCACATTTAAGTCCACTGGCCGATTACGCTGATCTTGATGGTCCTTATTTAATATCCAACAATCCATTTACCGGTGTATTGGTAGACCAGGGAAGGATAAGTTTGGCGCCGCTGGTTGCAACGGCATCCTTAGGGAGTTAAGGCATAAATGCTGGCTCCTTTATACTCACCAATTTTGTTTTTCATAAAGGGTTCATACTCCTTTAATTTTTCCGCAGTAGGTTTCCAGGTAGTTTGGGCAATCAAAAATTTAGCACCGCGTTTCTTAAAAAACACAATGTCGCGTGGCTCAAACGGTGTGAAACTCATTTGGGCCCATCCTTTTCTGTTCATCAGGTAAAGGCTTACACCACTGGTAGGGTCGCCCATGCTTATCACTCTCGAATTAATATCCACTCCAATTTTGTTCAGGTAGGGTTCTATGTCCATCATATTAAAAAACTGCAACTCATCCTCTGGAGCATTTAGCCTTTCATGCGTTCTATATTGTCCGTGATAAACACATACGCCAAAAAATATGAGCACTGTTAATCTTAAAATGGGTGAGGAATACCATTGGGGTTTCCACTCGTTGATCCTGTAAAGCAACATTACACAAATGGCTACCGGTAAAAGCAAAATACAAATGATGTAATAATCATGCACTCCAAACTGGGCAAAAAACAGTATAACATATAAAGCAGCGCCGGCTAAAAACATGGTAAACCATGCCAGCATGGTAAAACTTCTTTTTGGAATAAGGTATATCAGGATTACTAAAAACGGTATTACCTTTATAAACTCTGAGTAGAAATATTGCCGGCTCCAGTTCCACCTGTACTGTGCCAAAACATCCCTTATCGCATCGCTGCTCATCTCCCAAAGTGGCCTGATAGTTAAGAGGAAATACCCGGTGCGGTTAACGGCGTTATAGTGTTTAGAGTAAAGTATCCAAACCAGCGAGATCAAGAAGGGAAATAGGAAAAATGGCAATAGGTGCTTAAAATTTTTCCACCACGCATTTTCATCTGCATTTTTTCGCCTGAAAAGAATGCTAAGTACAAACACGCCAATTATTGCAACAAAACCTATTAGGGCCGTTATTTTTAGTACTCCAGCCAGGGAGAATATCAGGGCTGCCCACACCAGGTTAATGGGTTTGCATGTTTTTACATAATTGAGGAAATAGTAGTAGCCAATAAAGGCAAGCGAGAGTGCCGGTACATCCGGCAAAAAATTATTGGCGTAAAAAATAATGACAGGTGAGGTGAATAAAAGCAGGGCGCATATAAGGGAATAGAATTCGTCCTTAAGCAGAAAGAGAATGGTCCTGTACAGGTAAAACAGCCCGATAAAAAACAATATCAAACTGATAAGCCGCAGTAAAAATTCGTGAAAGCCGAATACCTTGTAAAGACAGGCAGCGGTGTAATAGATGATAGGGAATTCGCCTACCATTTTTCCATTATTGCCAAATATGCCATTGATCTTAGGCTCAAAAAAGTTCATGGAATCGTAATAGTAATTGCGGGCAAAGGAAGCTCCATCGCATTGCCTCCATTGGTGGATTCCCTGCGGACGCATAAACAACATTTGCTGGTAGCCATATAAAAAGCTTAAAGCAACTATGGCTACAAGAAATGCTAAAATGTACTTATGTCGTCTTTTCACAGAGTATCTGAATCACAATTATCGAAACAACAACTAACCTTTACGCCCAATGCCAAAATCAATTTTCCACGACATAACGGGCACTATGCCAAGGTTCTTTTCGGTTTTAATGGTTTGCGTAACGGGATCATAAATTTTATCGGCCACGTTCAGCCTGTTAATCACGTTCTGAGCATCAAACGATAAAACCCATGAATATTGTTTTTTATTCCTTCTAAAATAGGTTCCAAAGTCAATTCTGAAATAATCGGGTAGCTTTTGGGTAAAGGATTGGTCAGTGGCGTAAATGGTTTCGTTACTGGCAATAGAGGCAGGTAGGTCGATAGGCGTATATTTAGAGCCACCCTTCCATATCAGTTTTATATCCAGCCCGATGATATTGTTTTTCTTTTTGCCTATTACAAATTCTTTACCGCCAAGCAGGTTCATTACGTAATTCACGTCATAGGCAGTGCTTCTCCAAATTCCATCAGCCGCCTTGTACTTACTCTGAAAAAACGAGGCTGTGTACATAAAGAAGTAATGATTGGAAAAGAATTTCTCCAGCGTAATTTCAAGTCCGTAATTATAACCAGTGCCGGTGCTCTTTAA
>JAQBNQ010000312.1 GCA_028288545.1 Bacteroidota bacterium | reverse complement strand
TCCGGTTCGCAAAGCGTATAAAGAAATTTAGTGCCATCGTCATTAAAAGCACCGTTAGAAATATGCTTACCCTTATGGCCAAATGTTTTCAACTGTTCGGCTGGTCCATAGCTGTCACCAATTTGTTTACTGGTATATAGCTTCATCATCACCCCTTCTTTTTTCGAATCGCTTTTATCGGGCTTCAAATAGAATACGGTATCGGAGCGGATAGAAGCAAAGTATAAAACATCATCTCTTAAAGTAGGTGCCTGGTCGGCGTAGTTGGAGTTTACTTCCTTGCCCAAGTGGTTAAACTTTATCGAAGGATCTGACTTCGCTTCTCTCAAAGCAAAATTACACCCGTCAACTTCGGTTTTGGCCCATTTTTTCATTTTAGGCGCGTCATCCGCCGCGTATGTTTTACTAAACTGTTTAAACATTGGGATGGCCTCGTTATACCTCCCCTGCATTTTAATAGCCAAAGCACCATAGTAAAGGGCCAAAATATTTACACCCGGTTCAGCCTTGTAGGCCTTTTGAAAATAAGTGCCGGCGGTTTCGTAATCTTTTTCAAGCATGTAAGACTGCGCCAGATTGTATAGCACCGTTTTATCGGTGGAATCGTGCTCCCATATTTTTGAGTAAAGGTCAACGGCATAAAATACGTTGCCTTCCTTTAGTGCAGCGTCAGCTTCTTTCTTATACAGTTTCTTATCAAACTTATCTCCGGGTAAAGCAAAGGTGCAGGTCCAAACCAGCAAACCAGCGGCAATAACAATGGGTTTAAATAAAAATTTAATCTTCATGAGCAGTTACTCCCTTTAGCTTGTCCCAATTCCTTGATTACATCATAGGACAAGGAACAGGTATTGGTAAATTGAGTGATTTGGTTTTAATAATTCCGGTATAGATAATGGCCAATTCAAAACCTCCGCGGCTATTGGTGGCTGGTTTCAGACTCGATGCATTAATATCATAAGCAAACATGGCCCTTACTTTATAGTACTCTATACCGGCTGTAATAATGGCAGCATCTTTAACCCGGTACCAGGCACCGATACTGGTAACCAGGTCGGAGTTCTTTACCGGGATATGATATTCAAAACTGGTTCCCAGGTTAATTTCGGTAGCCTTATTTTGGTATTGGAAAATGAAGTTTGGATTGATATAGAAATGTTCTGTAACTCTTATGTGAAGTCCTTCGGTAACTGTAAACCTGTTAGCAAGGATTACCTTTTGACCAAGGAATGATTCCTTAGGCTGTACCAAATGATATATCGAAAAACCGGTCATCATACCTACAAGGCCATCCTTAAAAGTAGATTGATGCAACAAGCCGGCATTCATATCAAAATAACCAATGGTTGGTTTTATCGCGTCGCCGGTATATAGTTGATCAAACAATCCGTTGGCAGAGTTGTACTGGCTCGGGAAACTAAGGTCCTGAGTTTTAAGACTGCGTTGCGTATATGCCAATTGCACCCCTACGCCTAAAAAATGTTTATGGTCTTTATCAAGTCCCTTATGAAAGGCCGCTGAAAGCAAACCGCTATTGATAGCTAAACGTCCATCGCCCGATTTATCGCCAACAAATAGTCCTCCGACCCCAAAAACATCATTCTTTAGTTTATCCTGCAACAGCTTAATATCAAAGGAGACTGCGTAAGTGGTAAAAGGGGTAGAGATACTTGCCCATTGGCTGCGATAAATACCAGCGGCCCTATAGGTACCTTCGTTAGCCCCTGTTAAAGCGGGGTTAAGCGTAAGCGGGCTGGCATAAAACATACTAAAGTGTATGTCCTGGGCAGAGGCACGGGTTAAAGCGAACAGAAAAATGAAAAAGGTGAAACGGGTAAAGGTTTTTAGCACCATGCGTTATAAGTAATGGTCTAAAATAGGAAAAAGTTAGATTCATATTTAGTGAAACGCTTTTTTATTTACTTTCGAACCAGGTTTAAATAAAATCCATGAAAAGAATATCTGTATTGTTCATAGCCGTAATTGCCTTACTTACCATCAATTCGTGTAAGCAATGTGCTACCTGTACCATCTATCCGGGCAAAACCCAAAAGATATGCCGCGATACTTACGAGTCGAACGACAGCTACTATAAAGCTTTTCACTTGTTAGAATCACAAGGCTATACCTGTCATTAAAATAAGCGCTTTATCCGCGCCATATAAAAGCCGTCAAACCCGGTATCGGCAGGAGAGATTCTTCTTTCAACCATCAACTCAAAGCGGTCCTTATTTCGTTCAATAAAATTCCGCACCTGTATTTCGTTTTCGGCAGGTAAAATGCTGCAGGTGGAATAAACCATAAAGCCGCCCGGTTTTAGCATAGGAGCATATTCGTCCAGTATTTCGGCTTGTGTCTTTTTCAACTCCTCTATAAATAAAGCAGTTAAACTCCACTTGGCATCAGGCTTTCTTCGTAACACTCCCAAACCAGAACACGGCACATCTAAAAGAATCCGGTCCGCAAACGCGCTTAACCTCGCCTGAAAGTGATTGGTCAGTTTTGCGGCTTCCATTTCCTTAATAATCGGGCAACCTGCTCTTACAGCCCGCTTTTGAAGTTCTTCCAGTTTCCTCGGGTTTATATCCACGGCTAAAATCTCTCCTTCGTTTTGCATTAGGGCCGCAACATGAAGCGTCTTCCCTCCTGCGCCGGCGCAACCGTCAATTACATTCATGCCCGGTTCAACCTGAAGCATGGGCGCCACTAGCTGCGATGAAATATCCTGCACCTCAAACAACCCGGTTTTGTAAGATGCCAGGTTCCTCAGGTTTTTCCTTGAGTTAATGATCAGCGCATCAGGCGCCAAATCAGTCTCCGAAAAATCAATGCCTTCCTCAGTAAAAAGAATTTTGATAACGCTCTTATTCGATTTTAAAGTATTGACCCTAATGCTGAATTTTGCCTGGGTATTAAGCGCTGTTATTTCCTTTTCCCAATTAACGCCCAGTTCTTTTTCACCTAATTTATCCAGCCAATCAGGTATCGATTCACGTATCTTTCTTATGCCCGAAGCCTCTGCCGCGCGTTTAATTATTTCTTCCTTATTCAGTTCACTAAATTCAGGCCATCCTAATAGTTCTACACCCTCCAGTATCAGTTTAGCACCCAAGGCTCTCCAAAGCGATGATTCACCCCAGGTCTCTTCGTTGCAGCAAAACTCATAAAGTCTTTTATAGCGAATAATGTGATAAATATTGCCGGCAATAAAATTCCTATCACGCGAGCCCCAGCTTTTATTGCTTTGCAGCAAATGCTCAACGGTCAGGTCCGCCTGTTTCTTCTCAAGCAAAATATCTTTTAATGCGGTAACAACAGCTACGCACAGGTTACGGTGTAATTTCATTTATCATTTTAAACTTAGGTGAGAACGCCCATACAATATGGCAGGCAAGCTAATAACTCTTTATTGCAAATAAAGCCTATCGCTCAATCAAAATTTTACCTGTGTATATTTTCTGCTTATCCGAAACTTTTACAACATAAAAACCACTTGGCAGATCATTCGCAGCAATCAAAATTTTATTTTCCGAAAGGTTAATTTCCACCCGCATCTTTTCTCCCACAATATTGAAAACTTCTGTTTTCGGGTTTTCAAATTCATTATCCTGCAATGCGCAAACAAAATAATCCCGTGCCGGGTTAGGATAAATAAGAAGTTCGCCTTTAGGCACGGCTATATTTTCTATACCTAACAGTGTAGATGGATCCCATAATGAGTCTGAGTACAACATCAAACCTCCACGCGAATTACCCGCCAGGTATTCTAACTTACCATCATTATTAATGTCTGCAATAGATATAGTTGCCTTGGTGCCCACACTATGCTGTAAAAAATTGGAGTCTATAAGTGTAAACGAACCACCACGCAATTTGGCAGGGTCAACTATATATTCAAATACCGAGCCCCGCAAGGAACCTACAAATAGTTTTAACTGACCAGCCGAATCCATAAGGTACGGCTGGCTATACCCGTAATTGAAGCCACTTAAAGTGACATTGATATTACCAAAGTTGCTATTCACCGAATCCGGGCTGAATAACGGACTGGTCTTTGTTCCGAAATTCCAGTAGTACGAAAGTTTTCCGTCCTGCCTTCCAACTATAAGGTCATTCAACGAGTCGCCATTTACATCATAAATAAAAGGTGCTGCATATAAGCCGATGTTAATTCCAAAATACTGCGAGGTGGTCATTACAGGGAAAGAAGAACCGTTAGTGGCCGCATTTTTAAAGAAATAAAGATAGCCGTACAAATCACCCGCAATCAAATCATTGTGTCCATCGCCATCCATATCGCCAAATGCCGGATTGAAAGCTACGAGGTTTTGTGCACTAAGATTATCGACATCGGTTGTTACCTCCGTAAACTGCGGCTGTGTAGCAGTACCGGTGTTACGATAAAAAGCTATAGTAGATAGATAAGCGATAAATGGTCGGAAATAACCATAGTTACCTACGATAATATCCTTCAAGCCATCGCCATCATAGTCGTAAAATAAAGCCTTTGAGTCCGAGCCAAAATCGAGCATGTGATGAACAATGAAAGAATCGTTTTGATAATTATACCAGCATGAAGTGTCGCCGGTATTTTTGTAGTACGTAACATTCTTTACGTTCCGGCCGGCTGTGGTTACATTGGGTGACAATAACACATCATTCAGGCCGTCGTGATTTACATCTATACCGTAAGCAGCAGGATAGGAAGGTATCAGCATAGGTACATCGCAGGTAGGATAAATAGAATCCCAGGAACAAACATTTGCATTGATTCGCCCGCCACAGTTTCTTAAAAGCAAAACATTATTGTAACCAATGTTGCCATTCAGCAGATCAATATCGTTATAAACGGGGTCAACAATATCATACAAACTGTTACCCGAATGGCGCTCACTACCTCCGTTCTCCCCTCCCTTACAACTTACATTAAGTGTTATGGAATTACTGCTAAAATTTTGAGTAATATTTCCCCAGCACGATGTTACCATCACATATTTAAACGAGTCAAGATCATAATGCGAATTGCCCGGATTTTCAGCCGCCTGGTTTTCGAAATACCCGATGGTTGAACCGAATTGATTGTAGGTAAGTACGTCCAGGTCACCATCCCCGTTTACATCTGTAATGGCTGGTATATCGGCAGTATTAGCAAAAACATAAGGGTGAAAAGGAGTGTCAAGGTATTGTATCAGTGGGCAAACAAGATCGAAATGCAAATTGCCGTTTAAAATACTTCCTTTAAAAACGCGTATCCCCGGCCCCGATGCCGAAGTGGTATAGGTAAATATATCCGGTAAGCCATCGTGATTATAATCGCGTATCAGCGCCCAGTTGCTTAGGCTTTGAGGAAACACTTCTTCGTACTGAGGGGCATAACTAAACATAGTATCTGTGCCATCGGCATTACTTAAATAGGTTATCACCTTATTACCCACCCTGTCAAAAACAAAAAGATCTTTAATGCCATCATTATTAAGATCGCAACCCGAAAACTGGGGAGAATCCATTCCGCCGGTCCAGGGCTCACGTACCTTTACTCCGTTCTTTTCAACCGGAAGACTGACAACCTTATACTTAGGAGATTGCGCCTCTAATCGAAGCATCGCAACGAAGGTGAATGCAAAAAACAGGATGTGTTTCATTTTTCCAGGAGTGAAATTTAGATTTGATCGCATCTTTGGCCCGATAAAATTATTTTTCTATCAAAACCTTGCCGGTAAAATAATTACCCGAATCGGACACCCTGATAAGGTAAAGGCCGTTGGCTAAAGTGATGGTTCCTACTACCAGTTTGTTGAATCCCATTTTCCTAACTTCAACATTCATTTTTTCACCCAACAAATTAAACACCTCGGCCTTTGGATTTACAAAGTCAAAATTTTCCATCGAACAGGCAAAATAGTCTTTAGCCGGGTTAGGATAAATATGCAGATCGCCGTTTTTGTATAGTATGTCGGGTATATTTAAAATGGTACTTGGGTCCCACAGCGAATCGGAATACATGAGCAAACCACCAAGGGCATTACCAAGCAGGTATTCCATTTTACCATCGTTATTAATGTCTGCAATAGAAACCGTAGAATTTCCACCGATACTAACTCCTAATAAGTTTGAATCAATTAATGTAAACTGCGCAGTATCGTTATACAGGTTTGCAGGGTCAATCACATACTTAAAAAGAGTGCCTTGCAAAGAGCCGACATACAAATATTTCTGTCCCCCGGTTTCCATAATAAACGGTTGGCTGTTGCCCTGATTATAGCCGTATTGACAAACGTTTACTCCGCCAAAATGGGTATTCACTGAATCCTGGCTGAATTGGGGAGATGTTTTTGTTCCGAAATTCCAGTAAAACGACAACTTGCCGTCAGCCCTGCCAACAACAATATCGTTCAGCGAATCGCCGTTAACATCATAAATAAAAGGAGCTGAATAAGTACCGGCATTCAAATGAAAATATTCAGACGAATCCATCGAAGGATATGAAGAACCTGTAGTAGCCCTGTTTTTGAAAAAGCTGAGAAAACCGGTTTTATCACCAATTAAAAGATCAGCCTTCCCATCTCCATCCAAATCGCCAAAAGCCGGGCATATACCAATCAATACATAATTACTGAAACTATCGTAGTCAAGAGTAACTTCTGTAAATTTTGGGCTGCTGATAGTTCCGGTATTGCGGTAATACGCCAGGGTTGATTGATAAGAATTTGGGTAAGCAGGATTATAGTATCCGTAATTGCCGGTTATAATATCGTTCAGTCCATCGCCATCAAAATCGTAAAACACAGCCTTCGAGTTGGTACCAAAATCAAGCATATGATGAACAATGAATGAGTCGTTTTGAAAATCGTACCAGCAAATGCTGTCATTCAGATTTTTATACAGCCATACATTCTTTACGTTCCGCGAATTGCCACCGGTATAAACCGTAGGCGAATAAACATTAGGCGACATTAATACATCCTCCAGCCCATCACTATTAACATGTACACCAAATGCCGCAGGGTAAGTTGGCATTGCCATAGGGGTTGTACAAGCTTGTCTTGGAAAAATGGAATCCCATTCTGTAATATTTGCATTTCCTCTGTCACCACCATTCCTTAATAAAAGCAGATTATCAAAACCTATGTTGCCGTTTAGCAGGTCAACGGTATGATATGTAGGATCTAAAATGCTATAAATACTATTACCTGAATGGCGTTGGCCGCCACCGCCTTGGTTTTCACCGCCTTTACAACTGGTGTTCAATACAATTGAATTGTTGTACGGATTTTGTACAAAGTTGCCCCAGCATGAAGTAATAAATGAAAATTGAAACGAGTCCACATCATAGTGAATGTCTCCCTGGTGTTCGCTTGTAAGATTTTCGAAATAGCCAATAGAGCCACCATAAATATCATAACTTAAAACATCCAGGTCGCCATCACCATTTACATCTGTTATTACCGGTATATCAGTAACGGTGGTCCAAATATTTGTGTTTGCAAAAGGAGGATTAAAATAGCTCAGCAATTTAGCAACAAGGTTATAACGCAGCACTCCGTTTTCAACACTTCCTTTATATACCTTTATACCCGAGTTGGCATGGGCAAAAATGTCGGGGATACCATCGTGGTTATAATCGCGCAACATGGCCCAGTTATTTAAATCATTTGGCATCAAGGCCTCATACTGCGGTGCATAAGTGTACATAGTATCCGTTGCTCCACCATTGCCAAGGTAGGTGTACATCCGGTTCGATACCCGGTCAAAAACAAACAGGTCGCGTATTCCATCGCCGTTCAGATCGCCTTCCGAAAATTGAGGAGAATCCATGCCACCGGTCCAGGGCTCGCGCATCTTTATTCCATTTTTTTCAACCGGAATACTGATAACCCTGAATTTGGGAGTTTGGGAATTTAAGTTGAGCACAGAGAAAAGTGCCAGTAACAGGGTTGTAAAGAATCTCATATTACGAAGATGGTGAATTTGCTGCCAATAGTTGTCATCTATTCGTTAAAACTTGCGGGCCTAAAAAGGATAGCCGATAGCCAGTTGAAACTGCCCCGGGGTAAATGTTTTAAACTGCCAACGCTGGCCTGGTAAAAAGCGCGGATCACGTAAAGGAAACCCATAATCAAATCTCACAACAAAAAAGTTGAAATCAAGGCGGATACCTGCCCCTGCATCTACCGCAAATTCCGACCAAAAGCGTTGTATGTTAAAGTCGCCCAGCGCCCGTCCATCTGGTCTGATGGACCATACATTTCCTGCATCAACAAACAAGGCCCCCTTCAACCATTTGTAAATATCAAAGCGCACTTCTGCATTTGTTTCCAGTTTAACATCGCCTGTTTGGTTAAAGAAACCGACACTTGTTTTAACCCCGGTTTTTGGATCAAAAGCACTTGGGTCGTAATAGCCACCCGGTCCAATTTCGCGAATCAAAAAGCCACGCAAACTGTTAGGGCCACCCACATAAAACTGTTTAATAAACGGCAGTGCCGAACTATTTCCGTAAGGTACTCCAACTCCGGCAAAGGTTCGTACCGCAAACGAACTGTGGTTGGTCATCTTAAAATAATTGCGCCAGTCAGCCTCTACTCTAAAAAATTGTGCAAAAGGCCGTTTAGCTATTTCATATACCGAATCATGGCCATCGTGCAAACTGGCCAGTTTAAACCCTGCATAAATTACATTGCCCGCTGTTTCAAGACTACCATGAAACTGCATATATGCGCGGTCTGTATTGGTGCGTTTGTTGGTATAATTAAAACTGTAATTTGGTCCTATTATTACCTGCTCTTCAAAGCTGCTTTTTAAAATCGGGATGGAATCAAGCCTACGGAAAAACTCTTCGCCTTTTAATGGCAATAAATAAAAACTTACGGCAATAGGGTTAAAAAGATGCTGCCAGTGAGGATACTTATTCCACTCATAACCAAAACTTGCATTAAAAACGTGCAACTGGTATAAAAAGGCAACGTCGCCGGTGGTGGTAAAATCGTAACGATGCTCAAAGCTATAGTTGATACCAATCCGGGTTCTTGGATTTGCATTACGCGAAAATATCTTTGCCCTGAATGGCACCAGGAACTTGTTCATGTAATAAGTAATACCTGCAGCAGCATTCACCGTCATTAACTGCACCTTTTCACTTTCGTGTTTAGGTTTACTAAAGCGCAATTGAACCCCGCCCGATACATCTACTATTAACTGGTCGGCTCCCTTGGTAAGATTTTTATTCTGGTACGAAACCGAACCTAACATACCAAACAATCCTTCGTCGGTAACATTCACTTCAGCCGAATAGCCCATTACGTGTTTTTTACCGGGTGTAAGATCAATTACAACATCTAAGTAATTACCCTGCACGTCCTTAGCAAGCGAGTAGTCTATATTTATAAACTTAAAAGTGCCCATTTGCGACAAGCGATTGATGGTTCGCGTTTCGTGCTCCTTTTTATAAAGTTCGCCGCGCTTAAAGAAAATCGCATCCAGCAAAACCCCTTTCCTGAATTTTACCTGGTGGGCTATCAGTTTGTATTCTCCAACAGTAACGGTGTCTCTTTTGGTACTGTCTGAAAGCGCCTCCACCGAATAATCGCTCAC
>JAQBNQ010000306.1 GCA_028288545.1 Bacteroidota bacterium | reverse complement strand
AAGGGGTTGGGTTAAAACAACTGCCTGAGCGGGATAGGTTTGACTGGCATCCTGCACAAAGTTGGTAGCCGGTGGGTTGGTATATGCGTTTGGGTCGAGATTATGAACTGTAAGGTAAATCGTATCTACCAGGTCATCGGGGTTATTGAACTGAACTGCCGGTAATTGCGTATAGTTTTTAAGAATGCTTGGGAAAGGGTATACAAAAGCCATATCGTGAATAACAGTGTCGGAAAAACTCCGGTTCTTATCCATTTTTACATAGTCAATGTGCCAATGGTTATTGTTGCCGTACAATGACGCCTTATTACGGAACCTGAACTGGAAAGTATTGAAATAATATGAGTAAGGAATTGTAAGCGTATCCACCTTAATCATTACCTGCCTGAATGTATCCGGAACAGCAAATGGGTCGAGATTTCCGGTGTCGGACCATACAATTCTCCACGCTCCGCTATTGTCTTTAAATTCCACAATGAGAGAGTCCACCAAATCAGGGTAATCTCCTAAACCCTGGGGCTCGAAAAAGAAACTAAGATAAACCGAATCAGCAGGGCTTGTCGTGGAGAGGTCTATTGGGTTGGAAGTCAGATAATCCGCAGTACCATAGCTATTGGCATTGGAATTATACGGTTCTCCAAATTCGTTTAGCCCATCCAGCGTTGCTACGCCAATAGTAGGCGGATTAATCGGGTAGGTATTATTGATATAAGCGAAATTATCAAACCAAAGGGTGCCATGCTCTCCCTCAGCCACATATACTTTAGGCGCATATGTGATACTTATAACCGTATCGCTTCCGGAACCTGTTACAAGTACGGAATCATTTGGCTGCCCAAATGCACTGTCAAAGGTATATGTATAATAAGCGGGCCAATATAAGTGAGTACTGGGTTGTGAAGAAAAACATCCCGAGGGCAATGTACCAAAATCAGTGAACCTGATAGGCTGTTGAGCAATTGAATCAAGCCTTTGATGCACAATGTCCCAACTATAAAGCCACGATTGGGTTGGCATAAAATTTCCTTCAATAGTAGTAACGCCTTCATTTATAAGACAACCTCCAATGGCATTAACGAAAGAATCGATAGTATGATCCCTGAGCCAGAAAACAGAAGGTTGGCGGTTAGTCGAAAAGTCATCGACAAAGGGAAGTGTCAGAGTATCGGTAGTAACGATCGTATTGCCTTTACTAACCAGGTACTTGGCACCGGTAGCCCTATGATTGAAACTTCTGGTTTGTCCGTAAAGAGTGGGGTTAAACTTTAAGCTGGTAAGTTGTTCATCCTGTGCAACAGCCAACTTAAACGCAAATAATATTACTACAAAAGGCAAAAAATTTCTCATAAAAAATTTCAAAAGATTCAACTAAACGTAAAGAAAACAAAATTATTGGCCATATGGTTATGGGATAGAATCCACCTTGTCATAAAGGCTCGGATCCGGAACTATACCATCGGGCAATTCTTTTGAAAGGAACAAATCAATCGGTTCCCCCATTCGTATTGTTTTTCCGGGTCCGTATTCGGGAATTTGCTTGTAAATAACGGCTCCGGCAGTATCAGAAACTCCCTCGGCGGTTACTACAGCTCCAATATTCAATGAGTATCCTTTTAACTTAAATTCCGCCTCTTCATATTTCAATCCAATCAGATAAGGGACTGAAATTTTACTACTTCCCAGGCCGTCACCTAAAATCAGGTCAATTACAGTACCCCGGGGAACCCTGCTTTTTTTAGTAAGGTTTTTCCCTTTCACCTGAATTCCAATTACCGCATTTAAATGTGGATCGGGCTTATAGATAAGTTCACCCACTTTAAGACCGTAACTTTCCAATTGCATCTTGGCATATTTGAGGGAACTTCTGCCTACAAGGTCAGGTATTTCGGTAGTTGGAGCCGCGGTTGCGTTAATTGTAATATACACCGTTCTACCTTCTTTAACCCTGGAATTTGCCTTAGGGTTCTGATCAACTATTGACATGGGAGGTTTACTCATGTCATAAACTGAATCCATTATTTCCCAGTTCAGGTTCTTATTGCCCAAAACTGTTTTTACCTGCTCAAAGGTCATTCCCTGCAAAGGGGGAACTGTAATACTTTCGCTGTGTTTGGTATAGGAGTTAAGTCCTTTCTGAACGATGATAAGCAGCAGGATAATGATCCCTATTGCAATCAGCAGGTTATATAGCAGGGCTTTGGTGAAATACTTTTTAAGCAAAACAGGTTTATTTAAGGCAAAAATAGAATTGTATTTAATATCAATGAGATGCTACCAGTTGCCCTTTCAGGGCTTCTTCAATCGAAAGACCAAAAAGCTGTTCAAGTGTCATTCCCATAGCTTTTGCTTGTTTGGGTACAATACTCTCTTCGCTTAAGCCTGGTATAGAATTCACCTCCAGTAAGTAAAACTCGCTTCCTTTAAGTATATAATCAATACGGCACATTCCCTTAAAATCCAGCTTCTTATAAATAAATTCTGAGGTCTGTTGAATTTTTGAAGCCACCCCCCCATCAATCTCAGCCGGGGTTATTTCATCCGAATTGCCCTCGTATTTAGCCTTGTAATCAAAAAAAGCGCTTTTGCTCCTTATCTCGGTTATTGGAAGGGCAGTTACTTTTCCATCAATGGTTATTACGCCACAGGTAACTTCTGTGCCCTGTAATAGTTCTTCAACAATAATCTCATCGTCAAATTTAAAGGCATTTTCAATGGCTAGAGCCAATTCGTTTGGATTTAAAACCCGTGAGGCCCCATAGCTGGAACCGTTTTTATTCGGCTTAACAAACACAGGCAATTCGATTTGCGGTTGCTTGGAGCGGTCATTATTTCTTAGCAGAATGGATTTTCCCATCCTGATTCCAAAGTGATCAAGATACTCCTTGCAACGCTGCTTGTCGAATGTAAGCGCAGCTTGTAAAACTCCGCAGGTATTGTATGGGATTTTTAGCATATCAAAATATCCCTGCAGTTTACCATCTTCGGCAGGTGTACCATGTATGGCCATAAAAACGCAATCAAAAGTTATTTTATGTCCCTCTATGGTAAAGCTAAAATCGTTCTTGTCAATTTTTAGCTTAATAGGATTGTTCCGTTCAACAATCCAGTCGCTACCCTCAATTACTATCTTAAAAACATTGTAGTGGTCTTTATTCAGGTGCTGGCAAACTACTTCAGCGCTTTTTAGCGAAATTCCTACCTCGCTGGCATCTCCGCCGGTTATTACGGCTATATTCTTTTTCATACGTTAAATTATTAACGCTAAGGAATCATTTTATTCTATGTGGATGAATCCTTTCTTTTCAACAAACTGAACAATTATAACTTCGTGCCGTCAATTTTAGACAAACTGCGAAAAAATGAATGAGGCAATAGGCAACTTAATAGAACTTGGTAAGCGTTTAAAGGTATCGGATGAATTACCTGATATATTCGATTTAGCAGAATCCAGGAACCCGTGGTTTACTAAGAAATTTTTGAATTACGCCCTGGACGCCGTAGTTAACGATATGCTTAGTGAAGCCCAATTCCTAAAATGGTTACCGGGCGAATTACCAGTGGTTAACAAAACTGTGGGGTTGATATTTGCAGGAAATTTGCCGCTGGTTGGGCTGCATGATTTTTTGTGCTGCTATGTACTTGGGTGCAAAATGAAGATCAAATTGTCTTCAAAGGACGATGAATTGTTTCCGTTTATTCTAAAAAAACTACAAGAGATCGATAAGGGGTTGGCTGAAAGGGTTGAGGTAGTTGATCGTTTAAAGGATTTTGATGCAGTAATTGCAACCGGCAGCGACAATACCAATCGCTATTTCGAGTATTACTTTCGCAATTATCCTAAGATTCTCAGGAAAAACAGGAACTCCATTGCCATACTAACGGGAGAGGAGACTGCTGAGGATTTGGAGAAACTTGCTGACGACATTTTCCTCTATTTCGGTTTTGGATGCAGGAACGTTTCAAAACTTTATGTCCCGCAGGGATACGATATCAAAATACTGTTCCCGCATTTTGCAAAATATAGCTGGCTGCATCAACATGGAAAATTCATGAATAACTACGATTACAACCGCACCATCCTTTTATTAAACAAAACAGCGCACCTGGCTAATGAATTTATAATGATAGTGGAAAGTCCTTCCATTCCTTCGCCAATATCGGTACTTCATTACGAGGTTTGGAATGATGAGAATCTGCTAAAGTTAAACCTGAAAGAGAATGGCGATAAAATTCAATGCGTTGTTTCCGCAGAACCAAAACGTTGGAACTTTCCCTCATCGGTAAGTTTTGGGCAGTCTCAACACCCTGCACTATGGGATTATGCCGATAATGTTAATACGATCGATTTTTTGACTCAATTAAAATAAATGCAAAAAGCCATCGTTTTAGCCCGGTGGAACTGGCAATTAATCAATACGCAAACCGGTTTTCACTATATTTGAACGCATCATTTAAAATCCGAACATTGAAAAAGAATTTACTACTGCCGGCCTTATTGTTATTTACGGTTTTTGTTAATGCCCAACTGGCTCAACCATTTAATAATACCTACGTGCCATTTCATCAGTATTTGCAGCAGCAAGGCGGAGATATACAGGAGCATGGAGCTAAAAGCGATAAGATCGTTTTCCGCGAAATGGGGTATAAGCATTTAACTGCAGATCAGGGAGGCACCTGGAGTTTAAAGGATTCCGGCAGCTACTTTTACAACGGTAATGGATTTGTTACTGGCGGAAATACATTAACTTTTGCAGGTGCCAGTTGGACCAATCAAAGCCAGTTTACAGATAATATAGGCCCTTACGGACCTGTTTACACGGAACTGGGCCAGGTTTGGAACGGAACGAGCAGTAGCTATACCAATAGCTACCTTGATAGCTTTACATATACCAACGGCTATTTTACCCTAACCCGTACCTATCAAACATGGAGTGGTAGTTCATGGACAAATGTTTTTCAAATTGTAAATACCTATAACGGAAACAATATTCTTAGTTCTATCCGTCAATCTTATGTTAATAGTCAATGGACAAATGATACCCAATATGTGTATGAATACAACGCCGCCAACCGAAACACGGCATCTATTATGCTGAAGGGCAATAACACAACCTGGGATAGTATATTTAAAAATAATTACAGCTACGATGCAAACAACAATATTTATCAATTGCTGGTAGATACTTTTGCAAACGGCAGTTGGACCTTATACGGTCTTGTTAACAGGAGTTTCGATGCAACTTCTAATCAACTTACCGGATCAATAACCCAGTTATGGAATTCTGGCTCAAGCACTTTTGTTAATAGTTACCAGGATCGGTACCAGTATGATTTTAATTATAACAATACCGAATACGCCAATTTTACATGGGATGACGCTAACAACACCTGGGTACCACTAAAAAAATATAGCTACAATTACAATACTCAGGTTAGCGGTGGCGTTGTGCCAAATACAAAAGTTTATGAAGTGGATGCAACTTATTCTTCTTCTTCCGGTAATTACGTTGCAACCGACACCTATTATTACAGCTACGAACAGCTTGACCTGTTGGGGATTAATGAAGCAGTTAACGGTTTGAATGCAAGTCTTTCTCCAAATCCTGTTTCAGGAAGCCAGCTTAATTTAAGCCTGAACGTTAATGACTATTCCATCCTGGCAACCAACATTTATGATGTAAATGGAAGGTTGCTAAGAACCGGAAATTGCCTTGTTATCAGCGGCGATAATAAGCTTAATATATCCTTATCGGGTATTTCTGCCGGAAACTACTACTTGCAGGTTTTGGATAAATCCGGAAAAAGTAGTTTGTTGAAATTTGTGAAGCAATAATCGAACTAGATACTACCCCAACTTCTATCGGGATTGTAAGCCAGTTGGCCGTTTGTAATATAAAGAGGGGAGGAGATGTTATTTACATACAATCCACCGGTACCCAGACCCTGAACCATATTACTGTTTTCAGTAAACACCCACTGAGCAATTGCATTTAACCCAATGTTCGATTCCAACGCACTTGTGGCCCACCACTTTATACCAAGTTGTTGAGTACTGTTTATCCAGGTTCTGCAATTTTCTATTCCGCCAAGTAAGCTTGGTTTTAAAATGATATACTGCGGCATTATTGCGCTTAACAATTCATGAGGAGTAATGCCGGGTGGATTGATAAGTTCCTCATCCAAGGCAACTGGTATTGGGGAATTTTTGCAAATCTTTTTCATCAATTCCAATTGTCCCTGCTTAACCGGTTGTTCGATGGAATGAATATTGTACTTTGATAAATCATCCAGCTTTTTAAAAACGTCGGCTTTATTAAAGGCTCCGTTTGCGTCCAACCTGATTTCAACGGTATCCGCTGGAAATTTTTGCCTTATAAATTCTAAAAGATTAAGCTCTTCATCAAAGTCAATAGCGCCAACCTTTATTTTTATGCACTTAAAGCCTGCTTCAAGTTTAGTATTGATCTGCTGAAACATAAAATCCTTATTCCCCATCCAAACTAAACCATTGATCGGGATCAGTTTCTTTCCCTTTGTAAATTCGTTTTCGAAAAGTACTTTTCTGCCTCCGTTTTTTAAGTCCAGCAGGGCAGTTTCAAGTCCGAATTTTATGGAAGGAAATTTATTTAAATCAAACGTATCTGACGCTCTATCCTCCACAGATTTGCACAATTCCTCTAACACCAGTTCATAATTTGCAAGGTCGTCAATGCTTAACCCTTCAATAAAGCTACATTCTCCGGTACCGGTATTTTGTCCATCGGTTATACTTAAGTAATAACCGTTTTTAAATGCCATCTGTCCCCTCGATGTAAGAACCGGTTCAGTAAATTGCAATTGATATTTTTTAAAGGAGGCTTTCAATGGGTAGGTTATTGTTCTTCCAGCAATCTCTTTACCAGGTAGTCAACACCGGTTGTAGCTTTTTCGTTAATAAATTTAAGGTTTGGGATACGGGGAAGAGCAATTTCGTTAGGATTCACTAACCATTTGGGCACTTCATATTTGCAATAATTTATCAGTCCGGCGGCCGGGTAAACTACCATCGACGTTCCAATTACTATAAAAATATCTGCTTCTCTTGTGGCCACAATCGCTTCATCCATCTTTGGTACAGCTTCTCCAAACCAAACTATATGCGGCCTGAGCTGCGAGTCTTTTTCGCATTTGTCACCCAGTTCAATGTCTTTTTTACATTCGTAAATCAGGGTTTCATCAATAGTGCTTCTTGCTTTCAGCAACTCGCCATGTAAGTGAATAATATTAGTTGATCCTCCCAGTTCGTGAAGGTTATCGATATTTTGGGTAATCACGGTAACATCATATTTGCTTTCAAGTTCGGCCAGAGCGAAATGGGCGCGGTTTGGTTTACACTCAAGCAATTGTCTGCGCCTTTGGTTGTAAAAATTCAATACAAGATTGCGATCTCTTTTCCACCCGCCGGGCGAAGCCACATCTTCAATGCGGTGATTCTCCCATAAACCTCCTGAATCCCGGAATGTACTGATACCACTTTCGGCGCTGATACCTGCCCCTGTAAGAATTACAATTTTTTGTTTCATGCTAAAAAAATCGCTTAATGATCTTCAACTTGTGCGTATACTTTTTCTGTGTTTCGTTGTTAATGCCAAAATGATCAATCTTGTCAATCCTGACCTTGCCGGAAGAGTGAATTATTTTACCCTCCTTTAAAATAATCCCTACGTGCGTTATTTTGCCCTCTTCGTTGGCAAAAAAAGCAAGGTCACCAGGTTGCGATTCTTCTATAAAATTTACAACCGACCCCTGTTCTGCCTGTTGGTAGGCATCCCGAAGCAGTTTGATGCCCAAAAATTTGTAAACAATTTGTGTAAAACCCGAGCAATCTATCCCAAACGGCGAGCGGCCTCCCCATAAGTAAGGAGCGTTTAGGTAACGGAGAGCAATCCGTTCCATCATGGCGGTGTTTTTAGCTTCCGACAGCACTGCCTGTCCGTTATAGATAAATTTTTCCTTAGCGATTCTAAAATTCATACCATCAAAAAATGGGAGACTACTACCTGCTACAACGGGTATAGAATGAGTGCTGGAAGCCGCGCTGTAAACCAGTTCCAGCGCCATTCCGTAGTTGTTTGTGGCTGTATTGGTGAAGTCTTTTTCGTTTAGCTCAAAGTGCTGGGAACCATCAATCCAACCCTCATAATTATCATAGCAGCATCTAATCTGCAGCCAACTGTTTTGCTGCCCTAAAACACTATAAAGTTCCCCAAAAAGCAGTTGAGAAATCTGTTCTGACCGGTGCGAGGGCTCTTTCCGAATTGGCAGGATGCTTAAGGTTGAAATACCATTCTTCATGGCCCGAAGATAGGAGGTCTGGCTTATTTCAAATTATATGACTAACTTCATCTCTCTACACCCCGGATGTTGATTCCTTTTTATTGTGCAATTAATTATGTTTGCCCGGAGTCGAAAATTGGTAATGAGCGTTGCAACTCATTAATGGTTTTTTGCCTCTTTTACTTGAAGTGGGGAATATGGGGTGTTTGATAACAATTGATAAGTAAAAATCAGTTTGAAAAAAGGTTTACGATTTCTGACTTTAGTATTGACTTTATGCCTTGCCGGGCGGAGCTTTGGCCAGATTACTTGTGGGGAACGGGGAAGCCCACCTACGGGATGTGTGCCGTACATAT
>JAQBNQ010000291.1 GCA_028288545.1 Bacteroidota bacterium | reverse complement strand
TTTGAAACTATCAATGTTACATCGTAACTCCCCACATCGTAATACGTGTAGCTGGGATTCTCCAACCTGCTTTCGGTAGGAGAAGGAGGTGCGTCATGAAAATTCCATTTATAAGTAGTATAGGCATAAGTGTTGGTAGACGAATCGGTAAAAAAAACAGGTTTGTTAGCGCAGGTCATTGGCGGGTTAGCGCTAAAATTGGCGTGTGGCTTGTAGCCGCAGCAAACAGTAGCGTCAACATAATATGTTGAGGTGCACCCTAAGGCATTCGTTGTTCTTAGCAAAACAGTATAACATCCCGGGTTATTAAAGGTGTGAACAGGATTTTGAAGTGAACTTGTATCCGCCGCACCGCTGCTTGGGTCATTAAAATTCCAGTACCAGGCTACAGGGTTGCCAAAACTGCCCGTGCTGTTAAAAGTGGTGGTTAGGGGAACACATCCACTATGCGGTGTTGCTGTATAAATTGCGTTTGTGCAACTGAGGTTCAGGAAATTATTTTTATTGAGTGTATTACTACAACCTGCTACATCGGTTACTGTTAGGCTGGCTGAATAATAACCGCAAACGCTGTAAGAAATTGACGGCGGAACTGCCGTTGTAGCACTGGCAGGTACACCACCCGGAAATAGCCAATGATAACCCAGATTATTACCGCTTGACGAATCGGTGAATGTTACCGCATCCGGTACACAGGCGTTCGCCGGGCCGTTCAGGCTAAAGTTTGCAACCGGTGGGGGGTTAATAACTATGGTAGAACACTTTTGTGCTAAGCATCCACCGGGATAATTGATGATAAGGCAAACGTTATAAGCCCCACTATCCGGAAAAGTGATATTGCTGTTTTGCGTATTTGCGCCGGTTAAAGCCGCCGGTTGGCTGGCGGTCCAATTCCACGACAGTGGATTGCCGGAGGTTACGCCACTAAACACAATATTGGCCGGGGAGCAAAGCACATTTGCACCCAGGGTAAAGTCCGCAATGTTTGAAGCAATTGAAATAAAATTATTCTTCACCAGGGTATCTGCACAACCATGTGCATCGGTGGTAATCAATATACTGGTGTAACTGCCTGACGCATTATAAGTAACTGTAGGGTTGGCAAGTGTTGATGTTGCCGGGGTTCCACCTTGAAATATCCATTGATATGAATAGGGGGCCGTGCCACTGCTTGTGTTTAACTGGTATGTGGTGGTTAAAGGGGCGAAACAGGCGGTTTGTGCTGTCGCAGTAAAAGTACTGACCGGAACCGGGTAGGCGCATAGCAAATTATTGAGGGTAGTATCGTTAACGCAGTTATAAGTGTTGGTAACAATAAGCGTTACATTTTTGCACCCTGCCACCATATAAGTATGTGATGGATTATTTCCTGATCCGATACTTCCATCGCCAAAATCCCAAACGTAATTGGTTATGTTTCCACTGCCTGCAGTAGATGTGCTGTTAAACGAAGTGGCAAGCGGAACGCAGCCTGTAGTTGCTGATGTAGAAAACTGCGCTTTAGGGGAACACCTGATATTTACCGTTTTAATAGTTGAATCTTTTGCGCCGTTAATATCTGTAGCTACCAGTTTAACCTGGAAAGTTCCGCACTGCAGGTATGTTGTACTGGGATTTTGAAAGATAGAATTGACGCCGGGATAAACTCCAAAATTCCATTGATACGTGAGCCCGGTGCCTGTTGAGGCATTTACAAAACTGTAAACCGCAGGGTTGCAATTAGAAGATGGAATGACAATATTAAAATCGGCGGCAAGTTGGGCACTCGCACCAAAATTTAAAAACAGCACCATTGAAACCAGTAAATTAAACCTGGTGTTACAAAACATTGAAGACCTTTTGTTATGTTGAAGTTACCTTATTGCCTGTTCGGTAAAATACTTTATCATTCCCGGTAAATAAGATGCATAATAGCTTTGCTTTGACCCTCCTCTCGCATCTGAAGAATTCTTTTAAGTGAGAACCCTAATTAGGGAAACAATTTACTCTAAAATTCAGACAACAAAGAGATTAGATAATCCCTGTTTTCAAACGCTTGTCAATAAAGCATTTAACCAACAGTACCAATTCTCTTTTGTTTTGATTTTTGTAAAAATTAGAAAGCACCTGGAGAGGTGCTATTTTTTAGGGTAGAGCATTTCAAATGCCTTGTAGACGCTATTGTGCAATATAGTGAGGTGATTTTCAGCAGGCATAGGTGCAAATAATACGCTTACACGCTGATTTTCACGCACTTTGAGTGTTTCTACCAATAATGCCGCATCATCTTCCATTTGTTTTCCTTCTGTGCCAACAGAAATATAAACCTGCAGTTTTTGAGGCGAATGTTCCTTCAGCAATTTTCGCGCCTGCAACAAAAGTGATTCATTATCCCACCATAAACTGGGGCTTACAATGATGTATTTATCAAATAGTTGTGGTTTTTTAAGCAATATTTCAGTAGCTAATAATCCTCCAAGAGACTGACCAATAATGGTTTTAACCGCATTCACCTTATATTTTTTCTGTATAAATGGTTGAAGTTCTTTTTCTATAAACGCTATAAATTTTGCCGAACCACCAGTTGTTGGATAATCCCTTTTATCCTTTTCGATGGTCGTTGGTAAAGTAAAGTCGCGCTTTCTATCAAAATTTGAAATACCAACTACTATCGACTTTGGCAAAGTTCCAATCATGTTTAAGAATT
>JAQBNQ010000277.1 GCA_028288545.1 Bacteroidota bacterium | reverse complement strand
TTTCTTTCAATGTTTCTACTATACCTATTCTCTTTAATTTTTGCTTGTTTTCTCTCCCCTTAATTGTAACATCTTCATCGTTATCAATTATAGTAAATGTTATAGGGTCGAGTGTCCACAAAAAAGGGAATATTCGTTTCCCTTTATTATCAGGATGTGGGTCTTCATTTGATATTTCAAATTTATACCTGACCTTTTTCCCGAATGAATCAAGTCTGTCATTTATTTTTTCTACTAATTTTGGCGACAAATCATTGTAACGCCCTGCTTGTTGTAACATAACTGTAAAATTTTATTGATTGTAAAATAAGGGCAGAAGCAATGGCTTCTACCCTCTATAATTAGCATTAAACTACTCTGAATTTTTGGAACAACTGTACACCTAAACATTCCAAACCTTGTTCTGTATACCAATCGGTATGCAGATTAGCGGTTGAGTTTGTTGGAATTTCGGCTAATGCACCTGTTCTCCATTCTTTCATAACTCCATCTGATGAACCATTTGCACCCATGAAAGGTGATGGAGTGTAACGAATCTGCATACGAGGTGCAGTTCCGCCGCCTACTACTTCAATTTGATCTTTTGGAACAAAATAAATAGACCCTGTAATATCTGGTGATAGCGTACCGAATATTTGAGGATGATCCAATATAGGTAAGTAAACAAAATCAATTTCGCATCCACGATAACTAATATGGTCGACTTGCATATCTACTGTTTTACCATCAATTACCATTCTTACGGAGTTAACCCCACTTGAACCTAAGTTCTTAAAGAATACATCCAGTATCCCTTTTGCTTTAGATGCAATAAAACCCATTTGGTCTTTAGGTGCTTTATTAGCCAGCCAACTGTCTACTATACTATCTAATTCAGTAAATCCAAATGTACCTAAAACGGCAGCTTGATTTACAATACCATATGTAGTAACGTACCAGTTTAGTCCGCCTGTTGTTTGTACTGGATTTCCGCCAATAGAAAGGAACGGGTTAGCATCTCCATAAGATGTAGATGATTGAACACCAGCGATCATTTGAGCCGAAATATCTGCATTTAATTTTACCACTTTGTAAATATGCTGAATAGGCAACATACCATAATCACCGCCGGGAGTTGTAATTTCAATTTTAGCAACTTTCTGTACATCGGTAATTTCATCTACTTCACGGAAAATCTGTACTTTATTGAAGTATTTTGTTACTCCATATCTCCTGTTTGTTGGAGCCCCTGAACTCTCTGATTGAGCATTGCCAGAGAATGTAACCAAATCTCCAACGGTAGCGTATAATGGAGCGGTATTACCAGCTACACTTCTTACCGTTATTGTTGCAGTGCCTGAACCGGGAGTTACAGCAGTAACTAATCCTTGCTGTCCAGCATTGTTTACATTGTTTGAGCGGAAAAGGTCAGTAACTCTTGGGAATGTGCTGCCTGTGCTAATAGTGAACTGAATTTGCGCCAATCCTGTTGAGGTTACTGCGCTAATAGTCCCTGTTTCATACACATTATTATTTACGAAATTATGGTAGTTTGGGATACCTGTTTCAATAGGTTTGCGCCTATCTACTAATTTCATTATGTCAGTTAGTGATCTGTCTCTGCTTACATCGTAAAGATTAGGATCAATTTCTCTTTGGTCAAGAAAATCTATTGCGCTGACAAACGCTTTGTTCATTGTGCCTTGTGAAGATGCCATTTTGATATGATTGTAGAGTTAGTAATATTGTTATCTACAACCTTTAGCATATGTATTACCTTTTGATAGTCCCACTTTTTGCCATCGCCTCCGCTAATGTTTGCGGCTGTTTTTGCGATCTGGCATAGTTGTCTCCATCTTTTGGTTTTGCGTTTTCGAGTGGATCAATGGCAGCTTTACCGCCGATAGATTTATAATGATTTTCCAATCCTTTTAATAAACTATTATCATCATCCAGTATTGCTGCAACTAACATCTGCTTTTTTATATTTGGCGCATAATTTTTAGTGCCGTCCGCATTTTCAGTTACATCAAAAAATTTGGTTGCCCAAATATCTGAATTATATAATATATCTTTTAAAGAACTTATTTTTACTGGAAGTTTGAAAGCATTCTCCCCTTCACCAATAGTTATTTTACCCGTAGATTCAATTTCTTTGGTTAATGGATCATTATCAATTGATAATTTATACGCTTCAAATCTTTTAGCTGGTTCATCATCTACTACTTCGGCTTTAGGCTCTGGTGCTTTTGGTGTTAGAAAGGTCTTTTGGTTGTTTACAAAATCATCTCTGTATTTGTCGGCTATTGCCCCTAAAAGGAGATTACCTTCTTCTAATTCATCCGCATCGTCAGAATTGAGATTGTATTTTTCAACTATTTCCTTCTTAAACAAGGCATCTAATTGTTTAGCAGATGCTTTTGGATAATCCCTTTGAAGTTGATGTCTCATCACTTCTTCTGCGGGCATCTTAGCGTAATCCGTATTCCATTCTCTTAGATACTCATTTCCTTTACCTTCTTTGATGTTCTTTAACAGGGCTGCAAAATATTGTTTTTGCTCATACCCACTAAGTTCTTCAAAGATAGCTACCGTGTCATCGTCCATCCCCATCGCTTTAAATACTGCTTTAGGTTGTACTGTTTTAAGAACTTCTTGCAAAGTTGGCTGTTTTAGTTGCTCTTCTACTATTGGCTTTGGAGCTTCTTTTGCCTTCTCTGGTTGTTTTTGTTGTTCAGGTTTACCCGTTTCTGTTTCCGAAGTAGCTGTTTCAGCAATTTTCGTTTCGTCTTTGGATTTTTCCTGATTCTCTATATTTTTAGTTTCATTCTCCGTTGGTTCTTTAGTATAAACTATGGGACTGTTTTCTGTTTTCTTGCCCCCCGTTGCCATTAAAGATGCAAGTGATGGAGGTGCCGTTTCTGTTGCTGCTTCAGTACCTGTTTCCGCTTTCCCCGCATCATAAAATTTTCTTATAAATTGCATAATTTATACTTTATTTGGTTGTGTTGTGTACGTAAAAATAAACCCTATTTTTTCAATACTTTGTTATTAAATTTTATTATTTTTGATAGAAATATATACCAACTACTATGAGTAATAAGATAGAGCAAACAAAATGTATTGCAGTTAGCACCGAAACGCATGCGGTTCTCGTTAATCACATATTAAAAGTAGACGGTAAAATAGGCCGTTTTACTGAAAAAGCTATAAAAGAGAAAATAGAAAGGGAGCAGAAAAAATTAAAA
>JAQBNQ010000267.1 GCA_028288545.1 Bacteroidota bacterium | reverse complement strand
ACTTATTACCAAACCCCAGGTACTTCCACCATTTACAGATTTATAAAATCGTTTATTCGCTGCATAAATAATATCAGCATTTGCCGTATTAAATTCCATGCTGTTAAACGATTGAGGAGTAACCAGTGTCCAGTTTGCACCTGCATCAGTGGTACGGAAAACACCCGCATTGGTCGCTGCTATCATTATGTTGGTGTCAACCGGATTTATCAAAATGCGGGAGATAAGCCTGCTTTGCGAGGTGGTCCAGTTTAGGCCGGTGGTGTTCCATGTTTGACCACCATCTGTCGACTTTAAAATGCCTATGCTTAAGGAGGCTGAGTTGGCATAATCACCGGTAGCTATATAAATAGTCTGCGGGTTAAGTGGATTAATACAAATATCGGTGATACCAATTTGCCCAAGGTTGTCGGTGTTTAGCAACTGCCAGTTCTGGCCAAGGTCGGTTGATTTCCATAAGCCGCCTGATGGAGCGCCCACGTATAAAATGTGTTTATCCAAAGGGTCAAACCTTACGCAGTTTAAGCGCCCTTTGCATTTCCACCCAAAATAAAAATCAAACGATTGCACCGGTCCGATATAATTCCAGGTTGGTCCTGATCTTTGCGCTCCGTGCTTTTTTCTGTTCTCAAAAAATTTAAACTCGGTACTGTCGAATGCGGCCTGTCGGTTCCCTCCTGTCGCCAACATTCGCGGCAACATTTCACGCTCCCAACGCTTATATATCTTCCAACCCTCACCCACCTCCGATTCTTCTTCTTCACTGTGTTGAAGCACCTCTTGCTTGTTCAAATCCCACCACTGGTTAAACTCGCGCTGCACCGTAAAAAAGTTAACACTGGGATCATACATATCCCGCAGCCAGTTTTGCGCGGAGCAGTTGGAGATTACCAGTATAATTATGAGGGAGGCGAATAGTCTTTTCATCAGGATGATAACATCAAATATAAAGGGAATTTTTCAAGAGAATTGCATGGCCACAGATGCACAGATTAATCCAGAATTAAAGAAGAACCAAATACAATTTAATCTGTGCATCCCCGCCTGAACCGGACGGGCAGGTGTGGCTCAGATTTATGGTATTAGCTTTGTGCCTATATAAACGAAAAAAGCACCCACCAAGGTGAGTGCTTTTATATCAATAGTGTGGGTCGAAATTACTTAACTTCAACTTCAGCACCTGCGTCTTCAAGCTTCTTCTTCAAGTCTTCAGCAGTTGCTTTGTCAACTTTTTCTTTGATAGGTTTTGGAGCGCCGTCAACTAAGTCTTTAGCTTCTTTCAATCCAAGTCCTGTAAGGTCTTTTACTATTTTAACCACGTTCAATTTTTGAGCGCCGGCTGATTTCAATATTACATCGAATTCAGTTTTTTCAGCAACTGCAGCAGCAGCGCCGCCACCACCACCACCAGAAACAACTGCAGCAGCAGCTGGTTCGATACCGTAATCCGCTTTAAGGATTGTAGCTAATTCCTGAACGTCTTTTACTGTTAAGTTTACTAATGTTTCAGCTAATGCTTTAAGATCTGCCATGTTTTATAAATTTTAAATTGTTAAACCATATTTTTTTGTCCCTTTCCCTCTGAAATTCACAATGTGTAACGCATGTAAAGTCCAAAATTCTAAAGAACCACGACTTCATTTTTGTTGGAAGCAGATTTGAAATCGGGACGCAAAAGTAAGATTTCTGTGGATTTATACAAGTATTTATCCCTATTTTTTGCCGCGAAGGCGCTAAGACGCAAAGAACGGAGATAAATGCAAAAATGCCAGCCACAGATTCACAGATTGTGAATTTTGCCTTTAATCTGTGAATCTGTGGCTATGTATTCTGTATTTCGCAACCTATTAGAGTGTCGACAGGTAACTGACCGCTTTGGCATCCAAAGCCCTGCTATACATCCTGATATCATCTATACTCCCATTAAAAAACAGGTGCTTTCCAAACGCCCCGCCATCTCCGATCACCAGGGGAGCGCTGGTATTGGCAAACGACAATCCCTGCACATATAGATCTGAGCCACTTTGCAGAGTCCCGTTTACGTAAACTTTTAGTGATACGCTATCTGCCACATAGGCAATATGCTGCCAGGCATTTAACTGAACCGGCACCGATGCCTTTAAAGGATCAATACCATAAATTGAAGTACCGCCTCCGGCAGTCCAGTTATCCAGGTCAAAAACGGTATGGCTAAAGTGATTGTCCAGGCTGTACTCGTAAGGCCCTACCGGCGTCCTTTTACTTAGCACACTAAGCGATTGACCCGAAGTATCCGTAACATTTATCCAGCAGCTAATGGTAAACACATTACCGGTAAACGATGCATTATCCAGATCACCAAAATCAATGTACGATGAATCAGCGCGATTAAACATCATCGCCTTACCTGCTTGTGAATGATGATCGGAAGCCGCAACAGCATTATGAATTGTTCCGGTAGTGTGTGTTACGGAATCATAAGCCGTTCCATCCAAAGGGATATTCATTACCAGGCCGGTTGTTATATCCGGATTTATAGTTGGTTCTGTTTTCTTTTTACAGGAAGAAAAAGTGAAAAGCAAAAAAAGGAAAGGGAAAATGTATTTCATATGCTGCCAAACGGACTTTGGTTTGAATTATTGTAATTTGATAAATGGTCTTTATACTTGTCTGAACCTTCCGGTCTTAACAGCCCCGCAGACCCCCTAACCCCCTAAATGGGGAAATGCCACGCAAAAATGCAAAATACATCCTCCACACCTACGTCCGTATTTGTCTTTCGGCTGGTTTCCCCGTTTCGGGGACGGAAGGGGTCGGCTGTTTCCGGTATTAACCACACCCTAATACTTTTTATAATTCCTTTTTGGCAAGGCCTCCGCATCAATCTTTACATATGGCTGCAATTTGTTGTAATGCTCTTCGGTCATCACATACAAGCGCATCAGGTCTTCGGGACGATAAAATTTTCCGCCCCTGGCTTTGTAATGCTCAATTACCTCTGCCTGCTTTTCTGAAAAACCTAATCTAACCCATTCATCCACTCCAATTTTGTTTGGATCAAAATCGAAATATTTTCCTGTCTTAAGCTCTTTCCGCTTAACAGGCGCTGCGGAGTCTTTAGCAGCATTTAAATCAAGAGTTATAACAGGGATAGAATCACTCTCAGGTGTTTGCGCTGTAGCCGCTATATCAGTAACAAAAGTTGCTGCCGCCTTTGGGTTATCAATATGTTGCACGGGCCTCAACCACAAATAAACTTTGGGTACTAGCAACACCACAAAGCACAACACAATCAACGTTATAACCGCATTGCGTTCGCCCCTGCTAAAGGTGAAATATTTTTCGAGCCATTTAAACACCAGTTAAAAATATAATTCTTTTCAATTTGATTAAAATGCAAAGGTTTTCCATTTGCCCGGTCGTTCATTGCGGGGGTAAACAGGAAGCATAACCTTAAAACAGGAAGGGCTAAAGCCCTGAATTTGGTTTCTACATCTGAGACCACGCCTTAAAAGGTGTGGCAACTAAACAACGATAAAATCCAATCCATAAAAAAAGCCCGTTCTTCCGAACGGGCTTGTATTTGTCTTTCAAGTCCTCTCCTTTGGAGAGGATTTAGGAGAGGTTGTATTAGTTGCTTCTGTCTTCCAAAGTCTTCAATAAACTTGCAATCTTCTGTCCTGATGAACCAGCCAAAGCGCTGATAACATTCTTTGCAGGTGATTGAAGCAAGCCAATGATTTCGCCAAGCAATTCTGATTTGCTCTTCAGGGCTGCTAAAACTGCTATCTGGTTATCGCCAATAAAGATATCGCTGTCAATGTAAGCGCCTTTCAATACCGGTTTGTCGTTTCCTTTTCTGAATTCCTTTAACACCTTAGCGGCTGAAGAACTATCGGCAGAAAACATCACGCCTGTAGGTCCGTTCAACAAAGGATAAAGAGCTTCGTAGTTGTTACCTTCAACCTGCTCAAGTGCCTTTCTGATCAAGGTATTCTTTGATACACGGTACTCGATACCTGAGTTAAAACAAAGGCGGCGGAATTTGTTGATCTTCTCAACGTTCAGTGTAGAAGAATCGGTGATATAAAAGTATGTTGAATTGCTGAATTTCTCTTTCAGCGTTGCTATTTCCTGGTTTTTAAGATTTTTTTCCATGATTTCGGATTTTTGACTTTCAACGTTTTGTGTCAAACGTCTATTGTCTTTTGTCTAATTAATTAAATTGCCTCAACGCTTTTGTAATCAACATTGATTCCCGGGCTCATAGTAGAAGCCATGCTGATTCCTTTAAAATATTGTCCCTTTGCTGTAGCCGGTTTCATTTTTGAAAGAACACCTAACAAGGTTTCAGCATTTTCATTGATCTGTTGAGCGCTAAATGATACGCGGCCTACAGAGGTATGAATGATACCGAATTTATCAACCTTAAATGCAATCTTTCCTTTCTTCACCTCTTCTACTGCCTTTGCAACTTCAGGAGTAACAGTTCCCGACTTTGGATTTGGCATTAAGTTACGGGGTCCTAATA
>JAQBNQ010000240.1 GCA_028288545.1 Bacteroidota bacterium | reverse complement strand
GCTTATTTCCCCTGGGATATTGACCGCACATTTTGGCAATATATGGCGCCCGATCATGGCAAACTGCTTAACAATACCATCCGCTGGGCGCTTAATGAAGACTCGATAGTAACGATTAACGCGCCGGGCCTGCTAGAAACCACCGTTTGGCGCCAGGCTAAGTCAATGACGGTGCATCTGGTAAACTTAACCAATCCGATGATGATGAAAGGCCCTTTCCGCGAGTTCATCCCGGTGGATGCAGAAGTTAGCATTAAAATACCCCCAAATAAAAAAGTTACTGGGGTACAGCTGCCCGTAAGCGAGCGCAAACCTGAATATGCTATTACAGACGGCAGGGTAATATTGAAAGTACATCAAATAATGGACCACGAGATCATAGGGGTGGATTTGGTATAACTTGCCGGTTTTTGTGCAAGGGGTCAGTTTTCTTGATTGCGAACACTTAAAGTGATTCACGGTCAAGCGTGGATACTTGGCCAGGTGAGTAGACTTCGGACAGTGGGCGGATTTTAAAGTTTTGATAATAAGAAATGAAACCAAAATTAGCCTGCTTGCAGTCAAGAATCCTGTCCTAATTTTTTATATTTGATATCTAAATCTTATTTTTAAATGATATCCGAACAAGATATTAATGACGCAAAGAAATTAGGTTATATAATCGATGTTCCATCCAATCTGGCCGCAAAACAAATTAACGATCATTTCACAGGATTAAAACTTATGACTTTGCTGGCAGGTATTGAAACGCTATTGGATGCTCATACTGAAAAACCAGCAAACAAACGGATTGTAATTGATGCTACTCCGATACCTTATTTCCAAATTCTTTATTTGTCAAACAATTATGCGGACGAAGACAAAGGGTTAACTATGTCGAGGTATTTCGAGTACGAAAACGGGCGCCTGATCGTTTATCATCATTACCTGGTTTTTCCAAAAAGCGCCCGGGGACAAGGCCTTGGCACCAGGGTGATGGGCGTATGGTTCGACCAATATTTAAACATGGGTGTCAAAGAAATCCGAGTGCATGCAGGATTAAAGGACGGAGGTGCGGTTTGGGCTAAAGTTGGTTTCAAAGCCTCGGATAAAAATGAGATGGAAAACATTTTGCAATCTGCGAGAACAATTTTAGAGGGCACAGAAGAATTGCAGGATGTGGAAGCTATTTTTAATGATTATTATCAAAAAGAACCAGGTGGAAAAGCATTTCCTATCGAAGATTGGGCAAACATTGACGAGATGTTACTTGTTCTTAAACTGAGTACGTACAACTGGCACGGGCGGATCGATTTGACAAATCAAGAAGAATTACTTAACTTTAAAGAATATGTTGGTCGATAATAAGAATTTCAGAGAAGCAGAGCATATCGGCGAAGAAATGCTAAAAGGAACTGATCTCGCTATGGACGGCAAATGCCGGTCGGTTGAGCGTACCTTATCCGATGGCATTTTCACACTGGAGAAAGCATTGAAACTTTATAAGGTTCCGAAAGAAGCCTATTTTACCTACGTAGCGAAAAAACACGCAGAAAAGATAAATTCGGAGATTAGTTCAGCATCCAGCAAGGAACATTTCATGTCAGCAATAAACATCTTCGAAAAGATGATTTCCATTTCGTTTGCATCGGTACTAGACGTAAATGAAATCGCTAAAATTCTTGCTGATTTTAAAAATGTTTCTACAGGAGTGGAAAAAGGAAGGATTTCCTTGAAAGAGAAAGTCACTTTAAAATAATCTGCTTATCATTTTCTAACTTTGACCCTTGAATTCCGCGCAGGCGATTAGTGGTGGCGTTCTAGTGCCCCTTTATTAGGTAATAAACTACGATGTAGTGGCGAGAACCCGGCGCTTTTGGCCTTTGCCCGGTATTCCCGCGCACGAGAAGGATAATAATATTCTCAGAGTGCATTTAGGCATTTTTTAAAGAGCCTGTTATTTTGCTCTTAATGTTCTCCATATAATTTGAGGGTGGAGTAATTTTGCAGACGAATCTATCAATCCCATTACTTTTAAGAATGCTTTGCAAACTACCTCGTCACTATTGATTGCTGTATGTACCAGCGACACATATTTATTGATAAGACGGATCCCGAAAGGCTGTGTCCCCCTTGTTTCCCCCAATGGGGAAGTCTGTGCTTTTGACCCTTGCGCGGCATTCTCATATCTCTGTAAGATATGAGAATGCCCCGCCGGCAAAAGAGGGATTGTTATTTTCTTGTGCCAGTTCAATGGATTTTATGAAAAGTAAATGCAATTTTACACCACAAATTTGTGGCAGGCCGGCAAACGCCGTAATCGTACATAAAATTACTTTATATTCTGTAAATGGAAAATCAAAAGTTGGAGGCGATCATCAGTAAAATGGTTGCCGAAATTGAAAACCTTATACCGGTTTACATGCAAAACGCCGAAGATAGAAACATTGCCAACGGGAATGTTGCAGTTTGCATCATAGCCGAAAATGGGATGGTGTTTGGCAGAATGCTTGGAACAAACAAACCCCGGCAAAGGCAATCCTATAAAGTAGCATGGACCAAAGCGAGCCAGGTTTGGCTTACCGGCGTAAAAACCGGTGAATACGAAAAAATGGTTTTTAACGGCCTGGCCGAAGAAAATGGCAATGGCATAGAGGCCCCTGATCTGATAGGCTGGCAAGGCGGCCAGCCCCTTACCCTACCCGACGGATCGAAGCTTTCAGTTGGGTTTAGCGGCTTTAGGGGTGTAATTGACCTCGAGATCATGGTAAAAGCACTTGATAAAGCATTAAGCGATAATTAATTATAAATAATCACATTCAATTTCAACAATATGACTTACTTACCCAACCCCAACCGTTACAAAAGCATGCCTTACCGCCGTTGCGGTAAAAGCGGCTTAATGCTGCCAGCCGTATCGCTGGGCCTTTGGCACAATTTCGGGGCTATTGATAGCCTTGAAAATGCACGTACTATTTTAAAGCTCGCTTTTGATAGCGGCATAACGCATTTTGATTTAGCCAACAACTATGGCCCGCCGGCCGGATCGGCCGAGGAGACTTTCGGTGAAATTTTTAAAAGCGACTTTAAAAACTACCGCGATGAGCTGATCATTTCAACCAAAGCAGGGTGGGGCATGTGGGACGGCCCTTACGGCGAGTGGGGATCAAAAAAATACCTGGTAGCCAGTTTGGATCAAAGTTTAAAACGGATGGGGCTGGATTACGTGGATATATTTTATCACCACCGCCCTGATCCCGGAACGCCGTTGGAAGAAACAATGGGCGCCCTTGATTTGATAGTACGTCAGGGAAAAGCTTTGTACGTGGGTATATCAAGCTATAGCGCATCCGAAACTGAAGCTGCAATCGCGGTTTTGAACCGGCTCGGTACGCCGTGTTTAATTCACCAGCCAAAATATTCGATGTTTGACCGCTGGGTAGAAGGCGGCTTGCTGGATGTGCTTGGCACAAAGGGCGTTGGCTGTATTCCGTTTT
>JAQBNQ010000231.1 GCA_028288545.1 Bacteroidota bacterium | reverse complement strand
GGTATTCGCTTGGCTTTTCGCGTAGTTCAATATCATCAATTATAACTTTGCCTTTACAGGGAATTATACCTGCAATAGATCGGAAAAAGGAAGTTTTACCGGCCCCGTTTGGGCCCTTCACCCAATAAATGCCCGGCTCAATACTCAGTTCCTTAATATCAAGAACCAACTGCTGATTATACTTTTTGATAAAATCCTTTACAACAAGCATCCACGATGAATTGAAAATTAAATGTAATTTTTTTGCAGATGAAGCGAGGCAATCAATCGCTTAGTTAAGAATAATTGTATTTCAGTAAAGGCAGACATTACTTAGCGGTACAGCGGAGACCTGCACCGGTAAGTTTATCATACTGATCTTTGCCACAAATAGCACCCTGTTCATCTCCCCATGCTAAATAATCAGTATCACAGGCATAACCCATATTGGTGTATAGTTGAATAGTATCCGCAACGGATTGTTGACCGGCTGCATAAGTGGTAACTGTATCACTACCCTTATGACAATTAAAACGGCCGGCATAAAGTTGGCAGTTATAACATCTCTTGCAGCTGCTGTTTGAAATAGAAAATGCTATCAGTAGGAAAAATACAACAATGGCAATAGTCTATGAAGCGGTTTGATCATCGCTTAATTAATGGCTGTTCTGGTTACTAACCACCCATGGGTATTGTTCTAACCACTTAACGCGATTAGCGCGGATACTTTCCTGTTTCCATGCTTTAAAGCCGTTTATCCATTGCTCAGGATTACTGTTATCGTCTATCCTGCACATTGTTTTGAGGAAGTTAACGGGTACATGATCAGTGTAAACCTGTAACATATAATCTCTGAAACCGGTATCTGTCATTTCAAAACTAAAAGCAAGTGTAAATCCTGCCAGGGGGCTTACGGGTAGCCAATGTTGAATATACTCTGGCGTTCTCTCTCTTATCCAGATGCCATAATACCCAGGATGTTCAGGATGAGTAAAGAAATGTGCATAGTGCTTTCCATCGTCGTCCAGGTTTTCGAGAAACTCCTTGATGTCCTTCATTGCAATGATTTTTTAGTCCTGCAACAAAGGAATAACACATATAAATCTTAACTAAGCCGAATTCTGCACATATAACCGTGCGGTGGCTGCAAATAGGACATCCAGGGGTTTCAAGCCACCCATTGTCTTAAAGGCTCTTCCTTTACAGCCACCTTTTGCTCCAGGGCTTCCAATATTTTCACAACCACTCCTGTTTCAAAACAGTTTATCATATACCCCTCGCAAAACTTATCTCCCTTAACAATAATGGTAAGCAATCTGCATAAGGTTGCTGTATCCAGTTCGTTAAAACTGGTATTGGGGTCATTTAGCATTTCAAAGCCTTCGCGCCATGTAGACCATTCAAAAGGCACCACAAGTCCAAGAAAATAAGTGGCATTAAAAAATTGCGAAACAATCTCGGTTTCCAGCCAATAAGGCATTGATAACGAACCATTAGGCAATACCTGCGAACCTACCAGCCGCCCAAATTTCTTTGAGCCCTTTATTCCGGGTATTAAGCCCAGCAATAAATTCCAGTCCCTGGCAGTAATGCGTGAAATATGATCCGAAAGATTTTCCGTCTTTGTCATAATACACTGATTTATAAATGATATTGAGTCCTGTTTAATTAAACGCATCCTGCAATAGGTCTGTTTCAGAATACGCTGTTATATTAATATATAATCTGCTATAAATATCAATCCCGGTATTGTGAACTACAGTGGGTTGCAAACAAAATCCGATGCCTTTACAAAAGACACCGGATCAGTTTTGCCAGTGCATATTTTAGTTAAGACATATCATCCGTATATCATGTGGCGTTACTGCCAACAGCTTTACCATTTCAATCATTTCGTTGTACTGACCCCATTGCTCGTAGGTATTTTCAACTTCTTCAATCAGCAGGTTGTACCTGTCAATTACCTGGTTACATACACCAATAAACTGGTCTTGTTTTGAAGTCATATCCGTCAACGAACCCATAAATTGCTGCTCGTCGTTATTGTATTGGTTAATGTCAATCGAATATTCATTACTATCGCACATATCTTCTCTAAAGGCCTTGTACTCCGCAAAGATCTCACTCAGGCGCTCATCTTTCGAATCAAGCGGGGTAAATATTCTTGATAAACTATCGCTTTCGTTAGCCAGCGCATTAATGTCCTTATCAAAAGAATTGATCAGTTGCTTAAACTCCATGGCGTCTGCAATTATTCTATCAGCCTCTGCCTTATCTGGTATCATTACGTTCAGTATTCTTTTAGCGCTTTGGGTCAGGTTATTCATTCTTCCTTTTATTGCTCTAAAGCGGGCAATAACCTGGCGAATGTTCCTGTCGTGCATTTCGTATTTGGTTTGCACATCGGTGTATTCTTCATACAGTTCCTTTACAAAGTTATGAAGGGTGGTATAGCGCTCCAGCATTTCCTCTTCAAACGGGTGAAAAGGCTTTAACTCATTGTAAGTAACTTCTATTGTTCTAAGTGGGTGTTCTATTCTCTTGCTGATCATAATTCGTATCGTTTAGTATATTCAAGGTAGCATCGAAAATACCTTTTGTCAAGCCCTTTATGACATAGAAAAAGAGGATGTTGACAACCTTTAAATTGTATGGGAAAGGTTTCACTTATAATTAGTAAGTTTCTAAGACAATTTCACCTTTTTTAGGGGCCTGGACAAAGTATTATTCAGTGGATAAAATCTATAATTTTTCAATATCTTCATCTCTTACAACAAACTCCATGAAAAAAAAATTATCCATATTAGCCATAGCGTTAACATTTGCATTTAACACTTACGCCCAAAACGCCTGGAAAACATTTACCTTGCCCGAGGGTCATTACTCAGTTAATTTTCCCGGTGCACCAAAAGAATCTGTTCAATACGATTCATCAACCGCCATTACTTTTAAAATAAACCTCGCGCTTTACGAGATAAGCGAAACCGAAGTTTTAATGGCCAGTGCTACCGATATGAGTTTGTCACAAGCCAATGAAAAATCAGTGAAACAGTTTTTAGAAGATAGCCGCGACGGCGCTACATCCTCTATGGGTGCCACTAAAGTTACGACCCTGGCAACCATGCTTACCGGTGATCCATACATCGAGTTTACTTTTAGTTCCGATGATTTTATAGGGAAAGAAAGAGTGTATTACATAAAGGGATTTCAATATTCTCTTATTTCCCTGTTTCCGCTTAAAAAAGGAATTGGCCCGGAGGCTGATAAGTTTTTGAAATCCTTTAAGCACCTTAATTAGATACCAGATATCGGACCTTAGGCAAATGCAGGCGAACGGAACGACTATAGCGTTATTGCCTGTTACATGAAAGTACACCGGTAATGTAAGCGCTACCTTATATTCACGGTAAACTGTAAAAAGTTAACTGTCACCTAGTCAACATAATTTTCCTGTACAATAAATAGGCTTTATCGGCTGCCTGCAAATTGTGGAGCGAATCCATTTTGTATGTTAGGTTTTCGGTGTACAGAAAGTTTTCCTGTTGCCCGCCGTCGCAAAGGCAACTTGTGCAACCGTGATGTACGGTCATACCCGCAAGTATTACGTTTATCTTTCCCCCGGTTTCCTGTTCTTATGATAATGCAGAAAAAAGCATTTTGTATTGATCATAATTTCAATCATAAAAATCATAATAAATCAGCGTTCTATCTGTATTTCTTTATTGGAGATATTGACAAAAGCCAGGTACAGCATGGATATAAATACCCCTGCCGCGCTGATAAGAAAAACGGCCGATGGGGTGGTGAATTTCCACAGAAGCCCCGCAGCCGTACTGGCTAAAAATGCCATAATAGAACTAAGCCCGGCATAAGTACCGATAGCAGAACCGGTTTCGCCTTTAGGTACCACATTGCTAACAAGCGCTTTTGAAACGCCATCAGTAGCGGCGGCATAAATTCCATAAAGCACAAATAAGATGACGAAGCCTGCAAGCGAGTTATTCAATCCAAAGCCTAAGTACACCAGTGCAAATAAAAAGAGGCCTACTACCATGGTCTTTTTCAAACCAAAACTATCGGCAATGTGCCCAAGCGGAAAAGAAGCCAGTGCAAACACAATATTGTAAAGAATGTAGCAGCCGATAACATACGGATCAGTTAAACCGGTTGCTTTTATTTTCATCAGTAAAAAAAGGTCCGAACTGTTGAATAATGCGAAGAGTAAAAGAGCGACCATTAGTTTCCGGTAGTTATCGGGCGAGGTTTTTAAGTAATCGAAGGTTTGCGAAAGCCGGAAGGAGGTTTTGCTGGCTTTGTGTTCGGCCTTTTTCTCTTTTATAAGCAGGGTTAGCAAAAAGCCAACAACGCCCGGAATAAAAGCCAGCATAAACATCAACTTATACTGGCCCGGCCGCATAATGATAAATACCAGGGCAATGCTGGGGCCTATCGCTGCGCCCAAGGTATCAAACGCACGGTGGAAGCCAAAAACCTTTCCTTTGTTTTGGGGCGTGGTTTCGTCCGATAGAATCGCATCCCTTGCGCCTGTCCTTAATCCTTTACCCAACTTATCGGCAGAACGCGCTCCAAATATCAAAAGGGGCAGGGTAAAAAAAGCCATGCTCGATTTGGCTATGGAACTGAGTAAATAGCCCCCGCTTACAAACGGCATTCGTTTGCCAAGCGAGTCACTTAATCGCCCGAAATAGCCCTTGCTAAAGCCAGCAGTTATCTCAGCAAAGCCCTCCAATAAACCTATCAATACGGATGAAAATCCTATGCTTTGTAGAAACAAGGGCATTACCGGGTAAAGCAATTCGCTGGATATATCGTTGAACAAACTAACCAGTGAGAGGATCCAAATGGTTCGTGTAATGTATTTCACTTTGCGATTTTACGATTAAAGTTTTACATTTTTGCTGCCATGAAATTAACAGAGCGCAGGTTTGCTCCCGAATTCCGCTTTAAAACAAGCAAAAGCAGCGGCGCTGGTGGCCAGCATGTAAAT
>JAQBNQ010000227.1 GCA_028288545.1 Bacteroidota bacterium | reverse complement strand
CCTTATTTTTTTCTTTCAAACGGAATTTTCATCACCTTCCCTCCATGTACAAGAATAGTCTTTAATAGTTTTTCCCTTCCTCCACCTATAGGTACAAGTGATATTTGCTTTACCGGTGCTCTTCGCTGTTAATCTCCTCTCGCATTTATTTTAGAGAATTTTATTGTTTCAATTTAATGCTTAGAGATGAAGAGCTTAATGCTGCTTATTTGGCTGTCGTCAATATATATACCAGCTTCCTCGCAAATGTTACACGGTTACGTAATTGAGGAATTGCCGGGTGGAAAAAAGAATGCAATTCAGAATGCGGTAGTGGCTGTAATGAATACCACCAACGCAACTACCACTGATGAAAAAGGAATGTTTATGCTGATGAATGTAAATGCAGATAAAGATGCATTGGTCGTTTCATCGCTTGGTTATAAAACAGATACTGTTTGGTTAAAAGGGAATACGACCTATACAATTTCCCTTACACCGCTTGAATTGAGGGAAGTGGAGGCCAATGCAAAAAAAGCAACCCGGCTGGAAATGACGCCTATGAATGTGGAGGTAATTAATTCCGGCGACCTGGTTAAAGATGCTTGTTGTAACCTGAGCGAAAGCTTTGAAAATTCAGCCACGGTTGATGTAAATTTTACCGATGCGGTAACCGGTGCAAAAGAAATACGGATGTTAGGGTTGGATGGAATTTATACGCAGATAATGGTGGAGAATATTCCTAGTATCCGTTCGCTGGGCAATACTTTTGGGCTAAGTTATATACCGGGCGCATGGATGAGTTCGATACAGATCAATAAAGGCGCGGGCAGTGTTGTTAATGGCTACGAAAGTATGACCGGGCAGATAAACGTTGAATTCAAAAAGCCTGCAACCACCGACCGCCTGTTTGTAAATCTTTATGTAAACCAGGACCTGCGCACCGAGTTAAACCTTGTTTCCGCGCAAAAGATAAGTGCGAAATGGAGTAGCCTTACGGCAGTGCACGGAGCTTATAGCTGGCTTAAAAGCGATATGAATAAAGACGGGTATCTTGATAATCCTTTGGCTAAGAATGTTGATTTCCTTAACCGCTTTACTTACCAAAGCGGCAAGGTATTTAGTTTGTGGACCGGGATAAGTGGCAATTTTGAAGATAGAGTGGGTGGTTCGGTGCACTTTGATCCTGCTACCGATAAGATGGACCAACCTTATTGGGGTTTCCGTTTAACAACTGATCGCGTAGAAGCATTTGCAAAAACGGCTTTTAATCTGCCCGAGGAGAACTTTATTGGTATCCAGTATAAGTATATATATCAGCACCAGTTTGGCTACATCGGCAGAAAGGATTACGATGGAAACGAAAACTTTGGCTATTTGAATTTTATCTACCAGAAAAATTTTGACGAACGCGATGACCTGATAAAACTGGGAGCCTCTGTTTTGTTGGATGATGTTAGCGAGCGCTTAGATACCTTTTTACAAAAACGTTTGGAAGCGGTGCCGGGAGTTTTTATGGAAGGCAAATTCAATTTTGGGCGCGATAAAAAAGTGGTGCTGGTAACAGGTTTGCGCGTGGATAAGCACAATTTATACGGCCCCTTTATTTCGCCGCGGCTTAATTTAAAATGGAATATTCTGTACGATTTTAGTTTGCGGATAAGTGCCGGCCATGGTTACCGGGTGCCAACCATTTTTGCCGAGAACTTTGGGTTGCTTGCCAATAACCGGAGTATAATTATTGACCCAAAATTGGGTTACGAAGAAGCCTGGAACTATGGCGCCAATCTTACCTACAAATTTTTTCTGGGCTTTAGGGAAGGCACCATTAGCCTTGACTATTACCGCACCGATTTTACACATAGAGTTGTAGCGGATATTGAAAATACAAGGCAACTTCAATTCTACAATTTAAGCGGCGCCTCATTTGCAAATGCCGTACAAGCCGAGGCAAATTATGAAGTAGTTAAGGGATTTGATGTTAAGCTGGCTTACAAATATGAACAAGCCAAAACCGATTATTTAAGCGGTAGAAAAATTGTTCCACTACGTCCACAAAACAGGGGCTTAATGTCGCTGCAATACACTACAAAAAATAATCACTGGCGGTTTAACACCAGCCTTAACTGGTTTGGCAAAACGCGGATACCGGATACCGCATTGAACGATGCGGCTAATCAGCGGCCCGGATGGTCTAAGGATTGGTTGCAGTTAAACGCACAGGTAACGTTTAAATGGAAGGCGTGGGAGGTTTATGCAGGAGGAGAGAACCTCCTGAACTTTACACAAACCAATCCCATAATTGCAGGCGATCAGCCTTTCAGCAACCAGTTTGATGCGTCGTTGATTTGGGGGCCGCTAAAAGGAGAAATGGTTTTTACGGGAGTCAGATTTACTTTAAAGTGATTCCAAAAAATTGAATTTCCCGCATTTAATCTGTGGCTATGTATTTGAGATTTTTTAAAATGGAGTTAAATATGAAAGGGCATAAACTAAAACCGGTTTTGATTCGTTATCCAGAATAGTTAGAAGAACAAGTAGTGAGAACATTAAAAATTTAATCATGAAAAAACATGCAATTCACTTTTTATCAGCCACGGCGCTGATATTTATTTTGTCCTTTGGCCTAAAAGCGGCAGTAATGCCTAAAGGCGAAACCGTAACCATTCAAACCTCCGCAATTTGCGAATCGTGCAAAAAGAGAATTGAAAAGGTGGTAAAGGCAACGGATGGGGTTATGGAAGCCAACCTGAACCTGAACAACAAAAAATTAAAGGTAAAATACGATTCGGCTGTAATTTCGCCGGACCAGATACGCACTGCCATAGCCAACAGCGGATACGATGCCGACTATATCAAGAAAAACGATGAGGCATTTAATAAACTACCTAAGTGCTGCCAACACCCCGAAGACGGAAAGCATTGATTAAGGCAACAGTATTTTAAGCTTACCGTAGTCGAGGATCATTTTATACTTCATCAT
>JAQBNQ010000223.1 GCA_028288545.1 Bacteroidota bacterium | reverse complement strand
TTATGTCTTAACACCAGCTACCGAACCGACATTTTGCAGGAACAATATTTTGTAATTGATTCGTTTAATCAATTGTTCCATTCATTGGATCAGATTAAAAGTTGTTTATCCGGAATGGTGAACACTGTTGTGGTTAATACATAGTTATTCAGTAATTTGGCCGGCTTAAATATCCCCTGAAATGAAAAGAGTTTTGTTTTTCGCTACGGTCCTTCTTTTTAATGCAAATTGCTTTGCAGGAAATCCTGTTGAAAGCTCTGGCAAAAGCCTGCGCATTCTGTCATACAACATTAAAATGCTGCCGCGCTTTATAAAGCGAACGCATCATTTTCCAATTCAAAGGGCGAGGGTAATTCCCACCTATTTAGCAGAAGAAAACCCGGACATTATAGTTTTCCAGGAAGCCTTTGATGGTAAGGCAGACCGGATGATACGCAAGAGTCTGAAAAATCTTTACCCATATATGCTGGGTCCGGTTAATAAAAAAGCCGGCTTTAAAATAAATGGCGGAGTAATGATATTCAGCAAATACCCCTTAAAACAATTAGGCACCGTTCAATACAGCCGTTGCGATGATTTTGATTGCTGGGCGCGAAAAGGTGTTTTGTTGGTTGAGGTTAACGATGGCCAACGCATCTATCAAATTGCAGGTACTCACCTTAATGGTGGGGGATCTTTAGAATTAAAGACCAGTCAATATCATGAAATGGGGCAGTTGGTAAAGCAATTTGCAAAACCCGGTGTACCACAATTTTTAGTGGGGGATTATAACACTTCCAATCTTGATAGCAATTACTATAGGTCAATGATCGGACAACTGGATGCAGAGGATGGAAATATAAGCGGATCCTTGCTTTTTACTAATGACCACCTGGCCAATGATATGGAAGAATATGACCCTAAAGAGCGCAACATTATCGATTACATCTTATACAGGCCGAATGGAGTTCGTCCACAAACAATGCAGAGAACCATTCGCCAATATTGCAACCAATGGTGCAAGGAGCACCAAGACCTTTCTGATCACTATGCGTTGCTAATGGAATTGAAGTGGTAATTATTTTTAACTTCTACCGGTTTGCCTTTTTCTTAAAAGTGCTTTTATCTATGATATAGGCAAAATGGAAATTGAGCACATTATTGAATTCACCACTTGCCCTGCTTAAGCCCGGGTACTGCACACCCCTCAAACTGATCAGTGAATAGCTGAATTTAATACCCAGCATATAATTTTTATGGATAATAAAATTTAAGGCCCCAAAGGCGCAAAAGTCAAAGCTCTTTGGCTGGCCATTGGGGGGATTATTCGTGTCGTCCTGGCCGGCCTCGGTGCGTTCCTTATAGCGAACCAAGGCGGCCATCGATAGACCCAGGCTAAACATCACGTATTTTTTATCCTGCACATTTAGCGATATCGGCACTTCAATATAATCCAGGTTGGCCCGGTACTGAAACAAACTGCTGTTACCGGTTGAATCTATAACCCGCTGGTCTTGTTGTACCAGTTTTTGCTTCGCCCCTTTCATGGAATAATTTATCTCCATAGTGGCAGAAAAATACTTATGAAAACGAATCATGGCTCCAATGCCAACATCTGCGCCAATATGGTTATAGCCGGCATATCCGTCCCCATCAATTTGTGCGCCGTTTATGCCGGCATGAAGTATTGCCTTAAAAATTCCATCTTTCTTAAAATCCGGTATTTCCTCCTGTTCCCCACCATTAACCCTGGCTTGTTTCCTCTCTTTTTTAGACTTGGGCTGATCTTCATCTTCGTCATCCGGTTGCAGCGAGGGTGGTGGTGGCGGGGTGCTATCCTGTTGCTGCTGCTTGTTCTTCTTACCGAAATCAAAAGTAATGGTTCCGTCCTTTTTAATGGTAGTTTGCGCCATTAGCAGTAAAGGGAATAAGAATATCAACAGTGTTAGTTTCTTCTTCATGATTTTGAACTTAAGACAAATATTTTCGTTTTTGAAGGACATTATGTAATTACTGTGAACAATTAACAAAACCGAAAATGGCAACTTTCAAATATAATGCAGCCCTACTTAAGAAAATAGAAGAAGTTTTCAAGGAAGGTGGATATACGGTACGATATGAGAAGGGGAATTTTCACAACGGGTATTGCGTTTTGGAAAAGAGAAAAGTAGTAGTGATCAATAAATTTCATGAGGTGGATGCCAAGATAAACTCCATGATGGAAATTCTGATCAACATCGAAGACCTTGAACTTGAAAATCTGTCAGGCGAATCGCTGGAACTTTACCAAAAGGTAAGAACCGAAAAAATTGATACTCTGTTTGAAAAGGAATAATTCAATGCAATGGAACGCTGATTGGTTATGATAATTATGATAAGAATTATGATCAATGCAATTAGGTTTTTCACTTTGGATTATCATCATTTATCATAAAAATCATAATAAATCAGCGTTCTATATTGTATTAAAGATTTAGTTTAGCAATATGGAAATTACATTTCTCGGCACCGGTACATCAGGTGGAGTACCATTGATTGGTTGCCAATGCAGGGTTTGTAAATCCACCGACCCGCGCGACAAGCGCCTGAGATCGTCCCTGCTTATTAAAACCACCGACCTTACTGTAGCCATTGATTGTGGTCCGGATTTCAGGCAGCAAATGTTGCGCGAGGATGTGCGCAATCTTGATGCCATTATTATGACTCATTCGCACAAAGACCATACCGGTGGACTGGATGACATAAGGGCCTTCAATTACATCAACAAAAAGGCCATGGATATTTATTGCGATTATGCAACCGAATTGGGCATTAAGGATCAGTACAGCTATATTTTTACAGAAACAGATTATCCATATCTGCCGCAAATAAATTTTATCAGAATAAATGACTCTCCCTTTAATGTTGGCAAACTCAACGTAATGCCCATTGAAGTATTACATGGAAAGATGCCTGTAAAGGGATACCGGTTTGGCGATTTCACCTACGTTACAGATGCCAAAACGATTGCTGAAAAAGAACGGGCAAAAATTCGTGGTACCCGGGTTTTAGTGGTTAATGCCCTGAGGTATGAAGATCACTATTCGCATTTTACGATTGGCGAAGCAATTGAACTGGCTGAAGATATTAAACCCGAAGTAACTTACCTGATACATATGAGCCACCAGTTTGGGCTACATGCCGAGCAAGAGAAAAAATTACCTCCACACATCAGGCCCGCTTATGATGGTTTAAAAATCAATGTGTAGCGCCCAAACCCTTTAGAGGATGGCAGCCTTGCCAATTACCGGTCTTATTTGCGTTAAACGATCAGTTTTATAGGTAACTTAAATATTTTTACTTTGGCATAATCAAACACCAAAACATGGAGAACCTTTTCAAGAAAAAAAGCATAAGCTCGCTAATAAAGGAATCTACTGAAGGAGAACACACCTTAAGCAAATCCCTTTCAACCTTTAGCCTTATTATGCTTGGTGTAGGTGTAATTATAGGCGCAGGACTTTTTTCAATAACCGGCATAGCCGCCCGCGACAATGCGGGACCAGCAGTTACTATTTCTTTTTTGATAGCGGCAATGGGCTGCGCCTTTGCAGCATTATGTTATGCCGAGTTTTCGACCATGATACCGGTGGCGGGTAGTGCTTACACTTATAGCTATGCCACACTTGGCGAACTAATTGCCTGGATAATTGGCTGGGACCTTGTACTTGAATATGCCGTAGGCGCTGCAACGGTTTCCATCAGTTGGAGCAGTTATTTTTTAAAGCTTTTACAGTACTACGATATTTTTCTA
>JAQBNQ010000198.1 GCA_028288545.1 Bacteroidota bacterium | reverse complement strand
ACTTCAAAGGCTGAAATGATACGATATGCATCCTTGGCAGAAAGTATTCCGCCCCCACGCCATAACTAGTATTTTGACGCAACGTTTGACCCCTCCTAACCTCCCCTAAAACAGGGGAGGGATAAATGCAAATGATGGCAACCGAGATACTTTTCGTGGAAACGCATGAGTATCCGGAAATAATTATTTTTGGCCATCACTAAAACAACCCAAATGAACAAAACGATTATCCTGGCACTTGGTCTTTTTATTTGTCAAATTACCTGTAAGGCGCAAACCTCGGCTGTAACCAGCAAGGGCGATGAAGTTATTTTATACGATAACGGCACCTGGAAATACGCTAACAAGATTGACACCAACACTAAAATTGAAACGAATAAAACCGCGTTTGTAAAAGGCAGCAGCGCCACGTTTAAAGTAAGCAGCACTAACGTTAGCAGTGTAGGTATAAACATAGACCCTAAAAAATGGACCTTTAAGAAAGGCGAAACCGGCGAAGCAGCTGAGTTTAACTTTGAATTAAAAGATAAGGAAGCATATGGCATGGTAATAACTGAAAAAACTGAAGTTCCTTTAATGACCTTAAAAGGCATTGCGTTGGAAAATGCAAAAAGTGCCGCACCGGATATCAGCGTGGTTAAGCAGGAATACAGAACTGTTAACGGCCTGAAGGTGTTTTACATGCAAATGCAGGGAACGATACAGGGCATAGATATTTCCTACTGCGGTTACTACTATTCATCGCCTAAGGGAACTGTTCAGTTTTTGACTTACTGCGGTACCAAGCTATTGCCTCAATACAGGGCTGAGATGGAAGCGTTGTTGAACGGGTTAGTGGCTAATTAAGGTAAATAATTATAGAACGCTGATTTGTTATGATCATTATGATTAAATTATGATCAATACATTGTAAGGTATTTTAGAGTTAAATACTAATTGGTGTTTTTTAATTGCTCGAACAAGGCCTTTTGTTTTTCGCTGAGTTTTTCGGGGATGTGAATTTGTAATTGAACGTATAGGTCGCCAAAGGTTTCCGGCTTTTCATACACGGGCATTCCTTTGCCTTTTATGCGAATGGTTTTAGCGTTTTGTGTACCGGCTGCGATTTTAGCTTTTACCTGTCCGGATATAGTATTTACAATTGCCTCTCCGCCTAAAACGGCAGTATATAAATCAATGGTATGAATGATGTACAGATCGTCACCCTTGCGTGTAAATACAGCATCTGGCAGTATCCTTACCCGCACATACAAATCGCCGTGATGTTCTTTGCTGCTTCCTTTTGCTCCCTTGCCTTTGATGCGCAACAACTGGCCATCGTAAGCACCGGGCTTGGTAGTTAAGCGAAGCTTTTCATTTTCCAGTTGTATAATTCTGCTTGTACCGTTGTAGGCTTCCTCCAACGATATTTCCATTTCGGTTTGGTAGTCGCCACCTTTAAAATCGCGGCTTCGGGTTCGGCCCTGGCCTTTTTTGCCTGTGGCTCCTCCAAAAAACTGTTCAAAAAAATCAGAGAACCCGCTACCAAAAAGATCCTCGTCGCCCTCGTAGGTGTAGCTTTGTCCGCGTTGACCAAAAGGATTGCCGGGTTGTTGACCAGCCTGTTCGTATTGCTGCCAGTTTTCGCCTAAAGTGTCGTACTTCTTTCTTTTTTCAGGATCGCTAAGTACTTCGTTGGCTTCGCTGATCTGCTTAAACTTTTCTTCGGCCTCTTTATTATTCGGGTTTTTATCGGGATGATACTTTAAGGCCAACTTGCGATAGACCTTCTTTATTTCTTCCGCCGTAGCTTTTTTATCTACTCCGAGCACGGCATAATAATCTTTGTATTCCATAGGGCTGAAAGGTAAGTAATTGAGGTGAGGATTGATCAAAAAAAAGCCCCTGCGTTTGCAGAGGCTTGTGACCCGGACTGGATTCGAACCAGTGACCGACAGTTTAGAAAACTGTTGCTCTATCCAGCTGAGCTACCGGGTCATTAAATGATAATTCCATCAGGGAATTATGGCTGGTTGGGGCGCAAAAGTAAATTTTTCTGTAAAAATTTGAAACTATTAGACGCCTTTAAACAGTATAAGTAGGCGAATTAGTAAATTTACACCATGGAACGAGAGGTACTTTCGATTAAGCGTAAGGCGCTACGCATTAATCTGGATGGTTCGATTTACGGCACTTTTGCCGAAATAGGCGCTGGTCAGGAAGTTGTAAGAAATTTTTTCCAGGTAGGAGGGGCTTCAGGAACCGTGGCGAAGGCCATGAGCGCTTATGATATGACCTTTTCTGACGCTATATACGGTAGTGAAGGCTCTGGCCGCTATGTTAGCGAACCACGGCTTCATAAAATGCTGGATCACGAATTTGGGCTTTTAACACAGCGATTAACGGACGAGAAGTACGACAAGAAACATTTTTTTGTTTACGCCAATACCTGCACTACCCTCAATTTTAAAAAGAATAATCACCCCCATGGCTGGATGGGTGTTAAGTTCCAGCTAACCCCTGATGCCGAGCCTAACGAGGTGGTAATACACGTTCGCTTAAAGGGAACCGACAGCCTTTACCAGCAACGGGTACTTGGTGGCATTGGCACCAACCTGCTATTTGCCTGCTACTGGTACCACGACCAGATTGAAGATTTTATCGACTCGCTGATAGACAATCTATCCACCGACCAGGTTGAGATTGACATGATACGGATGAAGGGTCCCGATTTTGCGAACGTGGATAACCGTTTGCTGGCGCTTCAACTGGTAAAAAAGCGTTACACAGACGGAACCATTTTTGGGGCCGATAAAGAGGTTTACCAGCCCAAGGATATTCTTTACAAAAAGAACATTTTGTGTTTGCGCGGAAGATTCAGACCTGTTACAAAGGTTAACGAGGACATGATGCATTGCGCCCTCGCAAACTTTAAAGCCAAATACGGCGACATTGATAACCTGGTTATGTTGTCTGAAATTACCCTGAACAACTTATCGGATGATATTGATTTTAGCAACAAAGATTTTTTAGACCGCGCCGATATTTTGTGTTCTCTCGGTTATACGGTAATGGTTTCTAATTGTCATAAGCATGATGTACTGGTTAAATACCTGGATCACTGCAAACCGCATAGCATAGGCATTATATTAGGGATACTAAATATTATGGAGCTGTTTAGCGAAAAGTATTACAAGAATGCTCCCGGCGAGTTGCTGCATTACTTTGGCGAAATATTTATGCGCAACGCCACCATGCTGGTTTATCCTTATCAACCCGATAAAAACAAACCGGTTATTACTACCGAAAACCTGAAAGTGCCTGATAAGTTGAAGCACTTGTTTGCCCACTTAAAAGACAATAAATACCTGGTTGACCTGGAAGGATACGACCCGAAAGTGTTACAGATATTTTCGCCAAATGTTATCCAGATGATAAAATCCGGAGAACCCGGTTGGGAAGAAATGGTACCTGATACCGTGGCCGACATTGTAAAGGAGCGCTGCCTGTTTGATTATCCCTGCGAGGTGCCCGGCATAAAATAGGAAACCCGATGAGCGAGAAGCTAAGACTGGACAAATACCTTTGGGCTATCCGCATTTTTAAAACCCGGACACAGGCGGCCAATGCCATTACTAACGGAAAAGTAAAATTGAACGGCGAAGATGTTAAGCCCAGCAAACACGTCGGCGTTGGCGACCGCTACGATATTAAAACAGAAGAAAAAAAGTGGGTGATTGAAGTAACCGGCCTGCTAGAAAAACGGGTTCAATATTCCGAAGCCATTAATTATTACCTGGACCTTACACCGGTTGAAGAGATCAATAAACAAAAATCTTCGTTTGTAGAATATACCGGTAAACGACAAAGCAAGCAAGGACGCCCTACCAAACGCAACCGCCGCGAATTGGATGAGCTTTTGGGTTGAAATGCTTTCAATCATTTAAATCTCAAGCTCACCAATTTAGAAACTTACAATATACGCTGCCTGGCGCCTGTTACAGTTTGCAACTGGTATTTGCGTCATTGCCTGCCACACAAAGAGTGCTTGCCTGTCCGGCGGTCATGTTATACAGGGTTTCTGAATGGCTATCGCCTTTTACATTATTAGTACAGGTGCAAACCCAATTTTTTTTGCACGAAGAAAAACTTAGCATTGCTATTGCGGCGGAAAAGAAAAGTACCTTTTTCATTATTTTTGATTTAAGTTGCACTAGAGAAAAATTGAAACCACAAAAACCAAAAAGCAAAAAGTAAGCCAGCTGTTTAACGGCAATTTAACAGCGCGAAATGGTATTAAGTTTCAGGTGTTTGAGGAATATTCTCCGCACAGCCCTTTTAAATATTTAAAGTGAAGCACTTTTTAATCTTGTTTATTCTCCTTTTCGGGCATAGATCATTTTCGCAGACATATCCTTACAAAGATGGCTTCTCCGGCGAAGCTGCTGGCCAGGCACCAGCAGGTTGGGGCGGCAATGCTGAGGTTTATCTTAATCACGGCTTCAACTACGGCAAGGCGCTGGCAGGTAAAATAAATAGCATCTTTGTTGACCAGAATTCAATAACTCCGCTTGTAGGTCCGCTTACTGTG
>JAQBNQ010000188.1 GCA_028288545.1 Bacteroidota bacterium | reverse complement strand
AAAGCAGATGAGAACCGACACCAGCGGTGTCGCATAAATCCATATCTCCACAGATTATGTCCGCCCATGCGATGCCGCTGGCATCGGTTACGTCTTTCTGGATTTTCTATAAATATGTCATCGCGCTGCGATGAATGCCCAATAGATACTAATTTCGTAACCCAATTTAAGGTTTCGACCGCTAATGGGGTGAACCTGCCCTACAAATATTGTTTTTTTGGAAATATACGTTTACTCAAAAATACTCAACCCCTTCCACGCATTTCTTTTATCTGCCTTAGGATCTGAGGCAAGATGAATATGGGTATCAAAAATCATAGTGTTCCGCTGCGCCGCATCATATTTAGCCCAGGTACTTTGGCCCGATGAATTTGGATTTCCTGTTCGGGCAAAATTTATCCATGCCTGTTGCATTTGTTTTGATATTCCATGCATGGTTTTGCGGTTAGCCATTATGCCAAGCTTCTTTATCTTACCCTGGTCAAGTGTTCCAAATACAAAAGGCAATTCCAATCCATGGCATGATCTTAAACCCAGCAATCGCAGCGGAAATGAACTCCAGTCAAAGCGATACATATAAGTTGATCCGTTGCTGCATTGCAATTCGGCAAACTGCATGGATGGAACGGTAAAGATGCCATCAGTAATAATTTCAAGCACCCCGCTTTTTTTAGGATAGTTTTTGTAAGCGCCCAATATTCTTTTCTGACCTTCCGGTTTTATTCGGGCAACATAGGGTTCCAATTGCTTGGCGCTAACCGGTACCATTTTTAATTTACGGATAGCAAAAAGATTCGCCTCATCCTTATTGGTACCTATCAGCAGATCAACACCGCCACAAGTTGCTACCTGGCCCGCTCCTTTCGAAACATCAGCCGATGCCTTGCTGCCTGCACTAATAGCTGTCATAAGATCCTGTGGTATCAGGTCTCCATCAATAGTAGGGGCAAATGTTTTGGCAACCGTAGGCTCGCGCTGAAATATTTTAACCAGCCCTTCTACAGCAGCATTTAAAGTATCCACCGAGATGGTTTTTAATTTAAAAAGACTATCGGGTGATACGCCTAATACTTTCAAATACATTTTTGTGACCTCCGTTGCCAGCTTAGGGCGCCAAAGCATGTCCGGTGCCCCGCTTTCGGAGATTGCCCTTTTAAAAAGCCCTTTTGCAGATGGCGTTCCCATTAAAGTAAGTACACTGATAGCTCCTGCCGATTCACCAAAAATTGTAACACTGGCCGAGTCGCCGCCAAAACGGTTAATGTTTTCTTTTACCCACTGCAAAGCAGCCACCTGGTCTTTAATGCCAAGGTTATTTTCAAAATTGTTTCCGCCGGGCAGGTCCTTAAAATATAAAAAGCCCAAGGGTCCCAGGCGATAGTTAATGCTCACCACCACCACATCGCCGTTTTTGCAAAGCCCTGCACCATCATACAATTCCGACGAACTTGAACCGGTCATAAATCCACCGCCGTGTATCCAAAACATTACAGGCCGTTTCTTTCCATCTGCCCCCGGCGACCATATATTTAAATAAAGGCAGTCTTCATCCTGCTTCTGTTTGTCGCGCATTCCCTTATTGATCTGCGGGGCAACCGGACCGAAATCATAAGCAGTTTTATATCCTTTCCAATCCTCAACGGGCTGTGGACTATGAAATCTTAATGCACCTACCGGCGCCTTTGCATAGCGGATTCCCTTCCACATAGAAACGCTGTCCTTTGTGCTTCCCAATATTTGTCCATGCGTGGTTTTAACAAGCAAACTGGAATCCATCGGATACTCCACAAATCTAACTGCCGCTGTGGCACATTCTATTTGACACACATAGAACAGACAGCTCAAAATAATTATTGCCAGGATCTTGGTAGGGGTAGCCCTCGCGGCTACCCTTGTATTATATGGCCGGGTAATTCTCGTTTTCATTTTATTAGTTAGGCAATAAATTTATGCAACTCTTAAGCAGAAAGCAAATATGGAGGCCTGCAGCCCTGGTTTTTATAAGGTTTTAACCCTCAAACCCCAAACCACCCCGTCATTTTCCCTCTCTCATCAAGGCGCGGGAATGGCGGCCGGGAGGAGACATGACCGGGAGAGCTCATTTTCTTTAATTAAATTTAGCCCATGAACGATGAGCCTGAAGAACTGGAATTAATAGCAAAAACCATTTTTGGATTAGAAGAAGTACTATCCCACGAACTGAAAAAACTGGGTGCCCGGGATATTGAACTGCATAACCGTGCAGTAAGTTTTAAAGGCGATATAGGTATAGTTTATAAATGCAATTTATACCTGCGCACAGCCTTGCGCATATTAATACCTATTGCAAAGTTTGAAGTGCAGGACGAGCAAAGCCTGTACGACGAAATGAAAAATATTGATTGGGAACAATACATGGGCGTTGATGACACACTGGCCATCGATTGCGTTTTGAACACTCCTATTTTTACCCACTCGCAATACATTTCGCAAAAAACGAAGGATGCCATTGTTGATCAGTTCCGCGATAAATATGGTAAGCGCCCCAGTGTTGACCTTGATAAACCCACTATGCGTTTGCACGTACACATTTACAACAATGTTTGCAGTGTGGCGCTTGACAGCTCAGGCGAAAGTTTACACAAGCGCGGTTACCGCGATAAAACAAATCTTGCGCCTATTAACGAAGTATTGGCCGCAGGACTCATTTTATTAAGCGGATGGAACAAGCGCAGCAATTTTGTTGACCCCATGTG
>JAQBNQ010000176.1 GCA_028288545.1 Bacteroidota bacterium | reverse complement strand
CATTGAAACCCCATTTGGTAAAACCGATAAAATTGTTGGCGGCGCTGCTACCTATATTGCATGGAGCGCTTCGTACTTTTCTAAAAAGGTAAACATCGTTTCGGTTATTGGCGATGATTTTGATATGAACGAACTGGAGGCCCTAAAAGCCCGTGGAGTAGATACCAGCGGCATTGAAATTAAGGCTGGCAAAAAATCTTTTTTCTGGAGTGGGAAATACCACCTGGACATGAACACCCGCGACACCCTGATTACCGACCTGAACGTGTTGATGGAATTTGACCCGGTTTTGCCCGAAGCCTACAAAACAAGCGATATACTTTTGGTAGGCAATATCGACCCGGCCCTGCAGATAAAGGTGATAGACCAAATGAAGCAGCGCCCTAAGTTGATAGTACTTGACACCATGAATTTTTGGATGACCGATGCGTTCCGCGATAACCTGGTTACTGCCATTGGCAAAATTGATGTGCTGGCGGTAAACGATGCCGAAGCCCGTCAGTTAAGCAACGAATATTCCCTGGTTAAAGCGGCTAAAAAGATCCTGACCATGGGCCCTAAATACCTCATCATTAAAAAAGGTGAGCACGGCGCTTTACTCTTTCATGAAAATGAAGTTTTCTTTGCCCCTGCCCTTCCGCTTGAAGATGTTTTTGACCCAACAGGTGCTGGCGATACTTTCGCGGGTGGCTTTTGTGGCTACCTCGATAAGACCCGTGATATTAGTTTCGAAAACATGAAACGCGCTATTATATATGGATCGGCCATGGCCTCTTTTTGCGTAGAAAAATTCGGCACCGAAAGACTAAGAACCCTTACCAACCACGAAATAGAAGACCGCGTAAAGGACTTTATAGACCTGGTTCAATTCGACATCGTTTTAGAAGATTAAATGTAGGGGCAGACCCGCGTGTCTGCCCGGAAATTGGCCTTACGTCTGCCCTGAATTTGATGGTTTCTGTCCAAAGAAAAAACGCATCAAGTTGACCTATTGGTCAACATCTTATTTTTTGGTTTCAACCAGACTATATAAAGCTGGATAAAGTGTTTATATTAGATTTTCAACAGAAATCTATGACCCACATTTTTAACCCCAAATCGCTATTGGCTATTGGCGTAATATGCCTTGTCATTTTTATATCCGCTTGCAAAAAAGAATCAGTAGCCCCTGCTGCAGTTTCTAATACAAATACAACTTCTACACCAGCCGCGCCTCCTGTTTTTTTATCAGCAACCCTGGGTGGCGACCTGGTTAATGTACAAGGCACCGCGAAGTATTTTTCCGATACCACGGCTACTGAAGACGAAGATGAAGATAATGGTTGTGGCCATGGCAATGAAGACCATGACAGCAACATTTCCATCCGCGAAACTGGCGGCAAATGGGTTACTACAGATGTTACAGGCCAACAAATTACCACCACTGCTATTATTGAGGTAAAAAAGCTGGCAGTAAGGGTTTACGTAGCGCCGATTAAACAAACCAATTATAACATGCTTAGCCCCGGTTCATTTGGCTATTCAACCACAACCAATAGCGGGGCTTATGTAGCTATACTGGATAACAAGGGCGTTGTTTGGACCACCAACGGCGATCAAACAGGCAGCACTTTCCAAATTACCGAACGCGGCGATTCTACAGGCGCGTACACAACCTTTAAGGGCGTGTTTACAGCTAAAATGTACGACAAGCACGGTAACGTTAAGCAAATTACAAACGGAGCTTTCACTTCTTTAGCCGGACTTTAAAAAGTTTTCAATCAATTTACTTTTTCAATAGTGTAGGTTAAAAATACCCTATCCTTTAGTGGGTATTTGCTACCGGGGCATGGGTCGTCGTTCATACCGCTTTGCGGTGAGTTGGTGATATGATCTGTCTTTCCCAGGTTATCGTATCCATGCAACTTACTTGTTTCGCCATAGCTATCGTCCATGCAGCCCTTCATCCACATTTTGCCAAACGAAAAAATGCTGTTCTTAAAAAACCTTTTAGTTTTGCGGTTGCACAAAGAACCGGGGTCGAGCAAATTCCCAAACAGCAGGTCAATACCATCGGCCTCCCAGCCATTCATATAAACCCTAAAGCTTTTTCCGCGCGGAACGTACACTGTAAACTCGTTGTTCAGGTTCCAGGTGTGTTTAAATGTTTTACCTAAACCTTTTGAAAGCACCTTTCCCTTTTTGGCAAAAAAATCATTCATAAAAATCCATTCGCTACCCACATTCACAAACAACCGAACCTCCGCCTTGCTCAATATCTCATCCAAATGCCGGAAGTGAATTTTGTTCAGCTTTACTTTGTAAATATCTACCGGGTAAGCCGCTGATGCGCCGCTTCCTTCATCCCAATATAAATAAATGGTACGGGCATAAATTTCAAGATCGTTGGCATTCTTCGTTTTCCACGGAATGATAATATTAACGGTACCCGAATCCTCATTCGGTTCAATTATTTCCGATGTAGAAAAATCATCGCCCTTGTGCTTTATCATTGCAAAGCGCATATGCGCTTTTGCCGAGGGCCTTGGCACATCCAGCTTTACCGTAAACTCATAGTCTTTGCTGCTCATGTTAACCCGCTTTACAAAGGCGGGCGAGTTGTACCGGTTGTTCATTAAAGCCCCACCATCGCCACTGGCAAATATGTCAACCCGGGTTGCAAATTTTACGGAGCTATCGCCAATAATTATACGGTCCAGTAAGACTCTTTTAAAAGCCGTGAACCTGGGTGGATGTATTTCAGCTTCACTTGGCGGATGTCCGCGGTCCCAGCTATAATTTCCTTCTACATGCGCCCAGTCGCCGGGGCAGGGCCAGTTCCATATCAGGTCGCCCATTTCGTGCCCGGCACTAAAAAATCCTCCGCTACGGCCCGCATCATTATCGGCCTGCAAAGGGTTAATGCGATTATTAGTAGCCATTCCACATTCCCACTCGCAGCCTATGGTGCTGTGCATTACTGTATCGTTACCCTTTTCCTTTTTATAAACCAGGTAGGGAAGTAAATTGGTAAAGCGGTTATCATCAGTTTTATCGGGCACAATATTAAAATCCATATCGTGCGAGTAATGATAAAAAGGAAGGTCTTCTTCGCTGATATGCGGCCCATCAGTGCCGTTTACAAGATTATACGTCACTTTGCCTTCAAGTATAGCTACGTAGTTTTTATCGATAACCGGCATCCAAGATGGAAGGATAACACCAATATCATACGATGAATGAAGTTGGATAAAAGAAAAAGTATCTCTGCATGGCAAAAACCCCTCTTCGCTTTGCGTTGAATACTGATGTGACTTTAAAGGGTACTGGGCAAGTGAAAACTGGCTTAAGAGAATCGCTAAAGGGAATATTAGTTTTTTCATTGCGGAAAGCGGGCAAATGTAAGCGCTAAAACTTTACCGGTTTCCAAAAACTTGCAAAGAGTTCGCTATTTACAAGTCAATGCACTTTCCCTACAAGTAAAGCCGTTTGCAAACAAGGCTTAACTGGTATCTTACCTGAAACCCCCGCTGCTATTAGTTCGTAAACACAAGCATGAAAACAAATCGTATGATTCAAATTGATCCCATTGCCCCTCACTGGCCGGTTGAAGAAGTTCAACTGTAAGCAGTAAAAAGAAATTTAAAGAAACCTCTCAGGTACAACAGGCTTAAGTGCGCTGTTAATGGCCTGGGAGGTTTTGCTTTTATATACTCTTAGTGTACAACAGGCTCCTGCATTAGTTTATTGTAATTGAGCATTAAAATAACGGCCCCTGCCAGGCAGGTAAAGGCCATAATTACTACTGCCCATATAATATTACCCCCAAAATGGAAAAACGGAAGTGTAAAAGCGCTGATCATACAAAGGCGCAAGGTAACATTGATAACAAAAAACACGCTGCTGGCCCTGCCTATAATATGATTGGGTATGTGATGGAATAAATAGGTGATACGCTGAATCCTGATACCTGCATTGCAGGAGCCTATGATAAAATTAGCCGCAAAGAAAATGAGCAGCACCTTATTAAAAGCCATTACGCCATAAGTCGCGGCGGCCAAAACGCTAAGCATAATAATTCCGCGCACTGCATGTTTTTCGCTAAACAATTTTGTGGTTAGAAACCCCGCCAAAAGCGCGCCGAACGAAAAAGCCATGTCGCCAAAGGCATAAACATCTCCGCTTTGCTTTAAAAACGAATCCACAAAAACGGGCTGTACATAAGTGCTGAAAATAAGGATGGTTAAAAACACCAATAAAGAGGCATTGCCAAAATGAAAAAGCAGTGGATGTTGCCGTAAAAACCGCAGCCCGGTTTTCATTCGTTCCGCAAGGCCGCTTGTATCAATTTTTTTATCAGCCGATGGCTGAAACCGGATCCTGTAAATAATGAAAAACGCAATAAGGTACGTAGCCCCGTCAACCGCAAATATCTCATAGATTTTCCAGGGCCTTATAGCAAAGGGCAGCGTCATTTCAAAACCAAAAAAATTGAGATGATGGTCAATTCCCTTCAGTAATATAGCCGCCAGTGCGCCGGCAATTGTAAAAGTAAGCTGGCCCTGTATTTCCAGTAACGAGGTAACGTGCCGGTATTGGTCTTTGGGTGTTATTTCCTGCGCAAAAGCATAAAGGGTGGGGAAATGGATGTTGTAGATAAGCACGGTATTGGCAAAAGCAAGTGTAACAAGGTACCATGGCAATGCCCCCTGACTAAAACCAATAACTGTTATAAACGAAAGAACCGCCAACCCACTTAGGTTAATAAGCAGGAAAATCCTTTTGCGGTCGTACCGGTCAACAAGGGTGCCCGCATATAAACCCCATACCAGCGATATAGCTGTAATAATAAAATAGGCCTTGCCAAAAAGCGCTTCGCGATGAACCACCGCGGTAAAATACCAGGGTATGGCCAGCATCGAAATCCCCTGGGCAACTCCCGATATAGAGTTGGCAATCAGTAATAGTAAAATGGGCCTGCTGGTTTTCAAAAGAGTATCTTCGGTTAAAGAAACGAAGCTAATTGCATATGGCTAAAAGACAAACGCCTTTAACCGGGGCCGCGATTTACGAAAAACTAACAAACTACTGTGCTTACTCCGAGCGCTGTACATCGGATGTAAAAACTAAAATGTATTCGCTTAAGATTGATAAGAGCGAAATGGA
>JAQBNQ010000168.1 GCA_028288545.1 Bacteroidota bacterium | reverse complement strand
GCGCCATTATCGAACACTCGATGGGCGAAGAACAACCTGCGGGCGAGATACTGGTACCCTTTGCACTTGAATTTCCGTTTGAGAATGTAAAACTCACTATACCCCAGGTAGGCGATAAAAAACGTTTGCTTGACCTGGCAGTTAAGAACGCTTTGTATATGCGCGAAGAACGCGTCAAACAAAATATGACCCCGGAAGAAAAGAAACCTGCGTTCCGTATCATGAAGACTTTGAAGGATGATTTGAAACTGAAGGAACTGCCACGCCATATTGAGTGTTTTGATAACTCTAACATACAAGGTACAAATCCTGTAAGTGCCTGTGTAGTGTTTAAAGAAGCAAAGCCATCTAAAAAAGATTACAGGCACTTTAATATTAAAGGTGTTGAGGGGCCGGATGATTTTGCGAGTATGGAGGAGGTTGTTTACCGCCGCTATAAACGAATGCTGGATGAAGGGCAGGACCTGCCGCAATTAATAATTGTGGATGGAGGGAAGGGACAATTAAGTTCTGCGGTAAACAGTCTGCAGAAATTGGGATTGTATGGAAAGATACCTATAGTGGGTATCGCTAAAAAGCTGGAAGAAATTTATTTCCCCGAAGATTCCCTGCCTCTTTATATCAACAAAAAATCGGAATCGCTGAAACTGATACAACGGATGCGGGATGAAGCACACAGGTTTGGTATTACCCACCACCGCCAACGCCGCAGTAAGTCCAGCCTGGTTTCGGAACTGACGGCCATAAAGGGCATTGGCGAAAAAACTTTTGACCTGCTTCTAAAAAAATACCGCAGCATCAAAAAATTGAAGGAAGTGCCTTTTGATGAGTTGAAAGAAGTTATTGGTGAGAGCAAAGCCAACTTGCTTGTTGAGGGACTGAAAGCTGCCGCTGCTCAAGACAAATAAGTTCCTGTATGGCGGTATGAAATCCTGGGATTAATCAAAAAATTCGTAGGTTCGATTCAACGGATTTCCTATCTCAATACTCAATACTAGATACTCAATACTAACACATGACCAGAGAAGAATGGATAAAGCTAAGTGCCATAATCGGGGCGGGAAGTATGATTCCTAAAGAATTACTTGCCGCTGCACTTGTTGACGATGAAATAAAGCGAAGCGATTTCGGTAAAGATTTTGTGTGGGGAACCGCCAGTGCTGCCTACCAGATTGAAGGTGGCTGGAACGAGGATGGCAAAGGCGAATCCATTTGGGATCATTTTGTGCATCATACCCACAAGGTAAAAACCCACGAAACTGCGGATGTGGCCCATGATTTTTATCACCGGTATGAAAGTGATATTGAACTGATGCACAAACTTCATATTCCAGCGCAGAGATTTTCGATAGGTTGGTCAAGAGTTATGCCGAAGGGGACCGGTGCCGTAAATCAAAAGGGGATAGATTTTTACAACCGGGTAATTGACAAGTCACTGAAAGAATATGTTACTCCATGGATAACCTGTTATCATTGGGATCTTCCGCAAGCACTACAGGAAAAAGGCGGATGGATGAATCGCGACATTATAAAATGGTTTGAAGATTATGTGGAGGTCTGTGCTAAAAACTTTGGCGACCGTGTAAAGAACTGGATGGTGTTTAACGAGCCCATGGCTTTTACAGCCCTCGGTTACCTGATGGGTATTCACGCACCTGGAAAATTCGGATATAAGCCGTTTTTCTCATCCGTTCATCATACTGTAATGAGTCACGGCGCCGGTGGAAGGGTGCTGAGAAACCTGGTGAAGAACGCCAATATTGGAACCACCTTTTCATGCAGTGTAATTGATGGGTGGAAGGATAAAGAGGTCAATAAAGGTGCGGTAACGCGCTCGGATGTGCTTATTAATCGTTTGTTCATTGAACCTACTTTAGGTTTGGGTTACGCTACTAAAGACTTGCCGGCCTTACGCCACGTGGAAAAATATATTAAGCCTGAAGATGAAAAACTGATGCAGTTTGATTTTGATTTTATCGGGGTGCAGAATTACTCCCGGGTTGTTGCAAAATACCTGGGTCTTGTACCTATGTTACACGCTATTAACGTTCCACCTAAAAAATTAGGTCACCCGGTTACTCAAATGAACTGGGAGGTTTACCCCGAGGGTATATCCCGTATCATTAAACAGTTTGCGGCATATAAAGGGGTGAAGAAAATAATCGTTACAGAAAATGGTGCTGCGTTTAAGGACGAGGTAGTGAATGGCGAAATAAACGATCCGCAAAGAATTCAATTTCTGAAAGACTATTTGAAGAATGTACTGAAAGCAAAACGCGAAGGTGTTAACCTGGGCGGTTATTTTATATGGAGCTTTACCGACAACTTTGAATGGGCCGAAGGCTTCCGACCAAAGTTTGGTTTGGTGGGTGTGGATTTTAAAACGGAGCAGAGAATTGTAAAAGCCAGTGGTAAGTGGTTCAGTGAATTTTTGAAAGGATAAGCGATGACCTCTAATTACATTACTGTCAACAATATTAAACTTCACTACGTTGAAGAAGGGACCGGAGAATTGGTAATTCTTCTTCACGGCTTTCCTGAATACTGGTATGGTTGGAGAAACCAGATTCCTGTATTTTCAAAAAACTACAGAGTGATTGCGCCTGATATGCGGGGATATAATTTAAGTGACAAGCCGCAGAATGTAAGCGATTATAAGATTGAGACACTGGCCGCCGATATTGCGGCATTGATAAAAGGCCTGGGTGCAGAAAAGGCAATTGTTGTGGGCCACGATTGGGGTGCTGCTGTAGCCTGGGCTGTGGCTTCGTTGTATCCCGAAGTAGTTAGTAAGCTTGCAATTTTAAATGTTCCTCACCCTGCTGAAATGCGGAAGGCATTTTTAGGTTTTAACTTTGCGCAGATAGCAAAGAGTTACTACATTTTCCTATTTCAAATACCCGCGCTTCCCGAAAAATTATTAGCGCGTGACCTTCATGGTTTTTTTGCTAAATCGTTTGAGAAGTTTAAACCTTCAGGAAAGCCATCCCCAATTACCGTATCTGTTATTGCTATATATGTTGAATCTTTTAAGCAACAGTGTGCATTAACGTGGTCAATCAATTATTATCGCGCCTCTTTACGTAAT
>JAQBNQ010000162.1 GCA_028288545.1 Bacteroidota bacterium | reverse complement strand
CTGTGCCCGTAGTACAAAGGCGGAAAATGCGAACATCAACAGCAGCGATAATTTTGTTTTTTTAGCCTTCATATTACTTCGTATTAGCGTAATAAAATTTATTAATTTGTCAGCGCTTTTAACACTTACGGTCATGTAATCCAAGGCAATTTATCAATTTCTTTTTGATAAATCAAATTGTTGCAGAATTTTCGAGCCAAAGTGCTTGAAATTGCTTCCAATAAACTGGATTGACTTTGTCGATCCAGGCGTTACGGGGGCCCGAACAACACCATCCACTCTTTTTAGGGAGCGGATTATGTTGTTGGCCTTCCAGTAAACTTATCGAACCAATTTTTAAGGGATTTGAAGCAAATAGAGGACAGTTTGTTGGGTTTTAAGTCTTAAAGAGGTACTTTTGATTGGGTCCCCAAAAAATAGGAGCCCAAGAATATGCAAGAAACAAATGGAAAATCAGAGAGCTTGCTGAACGACAAATTGAAAATAAAGATTAACTCAAACGACAATCCTTATCCTTCTACTGATATTCAACAAAAACAGCTTCAACCCCGCAGGTTGACTTCTTATTTCATTGTATTAATTGACAGTGGCTCTATCACTTACAAACTGGACTTACAAGATATTACCATTTCTGATGGAGGCTTGCTTTTTGCGATGCCTAATCAAATTTTTGTACCACCTGCCAAAACAGATAATTTAAAATATTTCAAGGTAATGTTTGATGAAAATACATTGGCTTTGCTGCCGCAACGCTTTTCGTTTTTGGTTAATCCATTAAACTCGCAAACAATAACCTTAGACAGTGCTGCAAGGGAACGAGTGAGAAAAGTTTTTGAGATTTTAAATCAAATACTTTATACAGACAAGCAATCGACCGATTCAGAAATAATATTAGCCTACCTGAATTTACTATTGTCAGAATTAAACAGTGCGTATTTTAAAAATGAAACCGTAAATATTTTAAACCCTAATTTATCAAAGTTTGTTGAGTTCAAATTAATGGTGGAAACGCATCTGGCAGAGCAACCATCTATCAACACAATTGCCGAGAAATTGGCTTTAACTACAAACAGCTTATACAGGCTCGTAAAAGAATATTCCGGCACCTCGCCCAAAGATTTTCTCACTAACCGCCTGATGATAGAAGCCCAGCGGAAACTCCGTTATTCTGATCTTTCTGTAAAAGAATTGGCGTATGAATTAGGGTTTAATGACCCCGACTATTTTTCCCGGCTATTCAAAAAAAGCACTGGAAAAAGTGTTACGCAATTTGTAGAAGGCATTCAGGATTTGTCAAGGGATAAAAGTAAATAATCCATCTCACCTGATTTAACTCTCCCGACTTTTGCTGCTCATCAAAAAGTATAAAAATGAGAACAGCATTAGTAACTGGAGCAAACAAGAGCATCGGTTTTGAAACCGCCAGACAATTAGCACAACTTGGATATTTCGTTTATATCGGTACCCGGGACAAAACGAAAGGACTTGATGCGATTGAAAAATTAAGAGCTATGGGCTTGACAAATGTGGATTGTATTCAATTGGATGTTACTGACATCAATTCAATAAGATCTGCAAGAAAGGAACTTGAAGCAAAAACTAAGAAGTTAGACATCTTAATTAACAACGCTGGCATTAGTGGTGGTTTTCCACAACCTGCGACAGAAGTTTCCCATGACACTTTACGGCTTGTATTTGAAACCAATTTTTTTGGTGCAATTCACGTAACACAAGAGTTTATTAGGTTGCTGAAAAGATCAGACCACCCCAGAATTGTAAATGTAACCACTGAATTGTCTTCATTGACAAATCATGGCGACCCCAATTGGATATTTGCACAATTCAAACCTGCTGCTTATGGTCCGTCAAAGACAGCCTTAAACGCATACACAGTAATGTTAGCGGATGAGTTGAAAGAAACAAATTTTAAGGTGAATTGTGTGTGCCCCGGGTTTACAGCTAGCGACTTTAATAATCATCAGGGAACAAAAACAGTTGAGCAGGGTGCAACTGCAATTGTGAAATATGCAACGATTGACGGTGCAGGTGCGACAGGTAAATTTTTTAATGAAGACGGTGAAATTGCCTGGTAACAAAAAAGCAAATTATGACAAAGTACAATATCGTGCCGTTGGCAATAGAATATCACAAAATTCGGCGTTCCGGTTTTAGGTCTGAAAAATTTGAAAAGAATAAAATTGTATTTGCAGGGTGTAGTATGATCGAGTTTGGACAATGGCAGGACCTATTAAAAGACGAAACAATTATCAATAGGGGCATCTTAGGCGATAATTCATTCGGGCTTTTAGATCGTATAGACGACATTATTAATTTACAACCGGCAGCTCTTTATATTATTATTGGGATTAACGATATAGCAGCCAATATTCCCGTGAATATTACTCTAAACAATATTTGCAATTTTGTAAATCACATTATTGAAAGTTCCCCTTCTACAAAAATATTTGTTCACAGCATTTTGCCTACGAACCCGGTACATAGCATACAAAAGGCTGAATTTGCAAATCACTATCATAAAAATGAACAAGTTGTAGAGCTAAATAAATTGCTTAAATCGAAAAGCGATTTCTTAAAATTTTCATTCGTTGATTTGTACAGCTCTTTTGTGGATGCAAGTGGCAACCTGAATTCTGAATTTGCCGACACAGACGGGCTTCATCTGAATACAAAAGGTTATTTGCTTTGGGCTGATATATTAATGGAAACTATTTGGAGTAGGGAAGGAAATAGAACTTTGGCAAAAAAAACGGAGGTGCTGAAAACCTGAATAGATTAATCAAAAAAGTAAAACAAAAAATACAATGGCAAGAATGATTGCAATTTACAAAACGCCAAAAGACACAGCCGCTTTTGATAAGCACTATTTTGAAGTGCATATTCCAATGGCAAAGAAACTTCCGGGACTAATAAAGTATGATGTTGGTAAACCCCCGATCATTTCAACAACAGGACATTCAGATACCTATTGCATTGGCACTTTACACTTTGATGCTTAGATGCAATTAAAGCAGCATTTGCCTCTCCAGAGGGACAAGCATGTGCGGCCGACAGAAGAATCTTAGCCCCAAACAATGATGATGTTCAAATTTACTTGTTTAATACTGTAGATGTCTAGGTAAGTAAAGTGCCGACACATGACAAAGAAAATCCGTCCTCAAACGAGAAGCGGATTTTTTTGTTAGCCCAGATGGATTGACAGTGTTCAACCCTGGCGCTAGGTGGGGGCCTAAACCTTTTTACATCCGCAGCCCCGACAAAGCACGGGACTACGTCTTTTTGTTTTCTGGAAAATTTCAAGTCAGAGCACTTGAAATTTCAGGAAATAAACTGGATTGACTTCGTCGATCCGAGCGCTACGGGGGGCCCGAACAACACCATCCGCTGTCCACCGAAACGGCGGACTACGTCTTTTTTGTTTTCCGGAAATTTTCAAGTCAGAGCCCTTGAAATTTCCGGAAAACAAAAAATCCGCCCCTTTAGGGAGCGGATTAATTTTGTTGGCCCAGCTGGATTCGAACCAACACACACAGAACCAAAATCTGTAGTCCTGCCATTAGACGATGGGCCAATTACGCTTACCTTTTTATGGGTAAGAGGGTGCAAAAATAAACATCTTGCAAACTTTTGCAAATGCTTTTTAAGATGCAGGCCAAATTATTAAGCCGGCACCGGTATTTCTCATGGGTCTTAATAGTCCTTAAAGAATGTAAACTAATTTAACTAAAAGCCAATTATTCACCAAAAAATCTATTTTTACCGCCTTATAAAACCTTCGTTTTAATGCAACAATACAAATTGGTTAATAACATCTTCGGATGGCTTAGTTTTCTATTCGCGGCGGTGGTCTATACTATGACCATGGAAAGCAGTGGTAGCTTTTGGGATTGCGGGGAGTTCGTTTCGGGATGTTTTAAGTTACAGGTAGTGCACCCGCCGGGAGCCCCATGGTTTTTGATGCTGGGTAAGATTTTCTCCCTGTTTACGGGTGCCGACCCTTTGGTTAACGGAGGTCCGGGCGCAAACCACGTAGCACAGTCGGTTAACTTTATGAGCGCCCTGATGACAGCGGGCGCTGTTTTATTTACTTTTTGGACGGTTACGGCCCTTGCAAGGAAGATAGTTTTCAGAGACGGAAATTATACTACCGCAAGAATTGTTACGGTAATTGGTGCCGGTTTAATAGCTGCTACGGCGTGTACTTTCCTTGACTCATTGTGGTTTAGCGCTGTGGAGGGTGAAGTTTATGCTACCTCGCAGTTTTTCCAGTCGCTGATTTTTTGGGCGATTATGAAGTGGGATGCCGATAATGGGCCCTACGCCGATCACTGGATAGTACTTATTGCCTACATGACGGGTCTTTCGATAGGCGTTCACTTGCTTAGCTTGTTGGCTTTGCCGGCAATGGCTATGGTTTTCTATTACAAAAAGTACAAAACCACGGTTATTACCTGGTTCCTTGCCGCCTTTATTGGCTTTTTGGTTTTGGGTATGTATATGAAGTACATTATCTCCTACACCCTGTCGTACATGGCGGGTATGGACCTCTTTTTTGTAAATACCCTGGGCTTAGGGTTTAACAGCGGGGTGTTGTTTGGGGCAATTATGGTATTGCTGGTACTGGTTACATGCCTTCGGTACACACACACAGGGGCTAAACGCGATTTTCAGATTGCACTTGGCGTGGCTATTTTGTATTTTCTGTTTGGCCTTACCGATATGGGTGGATGGGTTGCCAGGCTTTTAAAACTGTTGTACGTTGGCGGATTGTGGGCATCATACAAATACGGATATGAAGCAAGGCGTTGGTTTAATATAGGTTTGCTATCGCTTGCGTTTTCATACATCGGTTATATGTCGTACCTGATGGTTCCGATACGTTCTATTGCAAACCCTCCAATTAATATGAACCGCCCTACCGATCCTTTTACACTAAAAGGGTATGTAGACCGCGAGCAGTACGGCGACAGGCCTTTAGTGATAGGACCGGATTATACGGCTAACCAATATGATATTGTTGATTACGCAAAAACGGGCGAACGTTGGAGAAAGGATACGGCTACTAAAAAATATGTGTTTGAAGGGTTTAAGCAGGAATACAAATACCGCGATGATGTACAGATGCTTTTTCCGCGTATGGGTTTTGCAATGGATGACGCCAAAATACCGGCCTATCGTGCATGGCTTTCGCCGGAGTTTAATGTAATAAACCGCGAGACGAAAGAAGTGGTTAAAACTTTCCCTCCTAATGCACAAAAACAGGCTACCGATTATGCTGCCGCTATGAACAAAGGTGGTGGTAATGAGTATGTGATGAAGGATAATATAGGGCAGAAGGACAACATCTATTTCTTTTTTAAGTACCAGATAGGGTACATGTACTTCCGTTACTTTATGTGGAATTTTGCGGGTAAGCAGGATGATATACAAGGTAATTACGGCAATGATAATGGCCGCTGGATATCGGGTATTCCTTTTATTGATAACAGTCATAAGTTCTTTACACCGGATTGGCCGCAGGAGAATCTTTCGAAAACGATGGAGAACAATAAGGGGAAGAATAAGTTTTTCATGATTCCATTTATTATCGGGTTGATAGGACTTATATACACCTTCTTTAAAGATGAGAAGACCTTTTGGATCATTATGGTGTTGTTTGGCACCACGGGTATATTGCAGATTATTTACCAGAACGAACCACCTATTGAACCGCGGGACAGAGATTATGCCACCGCCTGTTCGTTCCTTGTTTATACCATATGGATGGGCTTTGGGGTTATAGGCCTGGTGGAACTTTTTGTGAAAAAACTAAAGATGCCGGAGTTACCTGCGGCAGTGGTGGTTATTTTGCTTTGCGCCTCTGCGCCGTTTTTAATGGGCTCGCAAGGTTGGGATGATCATACCCGCCATGAGCGTTATGCATCGCGCGATTTTGCGATTGATTACCTGCAAAGCTGTGCACCAAATGCCGTATTATTTACGCAGGGTGATAATGATACTTATCCGTTATGGTACGCGCAGGAGGTGGAAGGTGTAAGGCCCGACATACGCATCATCAACTTATCGTTGGTGGGTGTTGACTGGTACATTGACCAATTGCGTTATAAAATAAATGATGCGGCCCCTTTAAAACTGAGCTTTAAACCAGATCAGTACGAAGGCCAGAACCGTGACGTTACTTACTATAAGCAAGACCCACGCATTCCGGATAAAACACCGGTGGAATTGAGTAAGGTAATGCAGTTTATTGCCAGCGAAGATCCGCACAACAAGGTATCGTACCAGAACGGGCAATCGGAAAACTATTTGCCTACCAGGAATTTCTTTATCAATGTAGATACCAACCAGGTAAGGAAGCTGAATATGGTAGCGTCTGAAGAATTTGACCAGGTAGTGCCGAAAATGGAATGGACCATAGGTAGCAGCCGTTTATTGAAGAATGATTTGATAACGCTGGATATTGTTGCCAATAACGTAATGGACCGCCCTATCTATTTTGCCGTGTCGGTTGCCCCGGATGCGTATATGGGATTGGAAAAATATTTTCAACTGGAAGGTTTGACTTACCGTATTGTTCCTAAGAAGAACCCTTCCGGTTCTCCTTACAATGCACCGGTGCGGTTAGACCAGATGTATGAGAACATGATGACCAAGTTTAAGTTTGCCGGAATTAAAGAGAACCCGAACATATACCTGGATGAAAATATCCTGCGTATGACGGTGAACATACGTGGCAACTTTGGAAGGTTAGCTGAAGCATTTATTGCCAAGGCTGATGCTGAAGATAAAGCAGGCTTGAAAGACGAGGCGACGAAGGACAGGGAAAAGGCGGCTCATGTAATTGACTACTCGTTGGATGTAATGCCACCATCGCGTGTTCCGCATTCGGTGTTTGATTATTCGTACCCTGAGATTTATTATCAAACAGGACAGAAAGAAAAAGGCAAGAAATTGCTGATGGAAATGTTTGATAAGGCGGAAAACGAGTTGAACTACTACAAAACAGTTTATAAGTATGAACTGGAACAGGCACGTCAGTCGGGTGATATGCAGAGTTATTCGAATATGCAGCAGGGAGAATTTATGCAACGCAGGGAAGTGCGTGAATAATTATTTATTATGCAGGAATTGAAAATGACTGCCGATAAATATGAAGACGCTGAACTGAAAGCAAAACTTGAAAAGGATTTTATGGAATACAGCCGGAAAGCTTTTGTTGCAGGCCAGGGCCCGCAGGGATTGCCGGTTCAATAGGCATTAAGTTTTTTAGAAAGCCCTTTGCCTTACGCAAGGGGCTTTCATTTTTTAGTGATGTTACAGATATGTATTCCGTTTAAGTGAGCGCAGGAAACATAAAAAGGTATTCTTTGCGATCTTTGCCTTGGCCTTTGCGAACTTTGCGGTAAAGTGTATTTGTTTTTAATTTGAATTTTATGGATGATCATTTTTGCATTTTTGGAAGGAAGCCTATTATTGAGGCCATGAAGGCCGGTAAACGGTTTGATAAGATACTGCTGCTTAAGGGTATTACATCGGATGAGATAAAGGAGATACAGGGTATTGCCCGGCAAACTGAAACACCCATTCAGCACGTGCCAAAGGAAAAGCTGGAGGCGGTTGCAAAAAAATACTCAAAACACCGCGATGCCAATCACCAGGGCATTATCGGTTTCCTTTCTATTATAGACTATTACTCGCTGGATGATACTTTGCACAAGGTTTATGCGCAAGGCGGAACTCCTTTGTTCCTTGTTTTGGATGGCGTAACGGATGTTGGAAATTTTGGTGCTATTGCGCGTTCGGCGGAGTGCCTGGGGGCCGATGCGATTATTGTGCCTTCGCAGGGTTCGGCGCAGATAAATGCTGAGGCGATGAAGACCAGTGCAGGCGCTTTGAATACTATTTTGGTTTGCCGCGAGAAGAGTTTGGTAAATGCGATCCGGTTTTTGAAGGACAACGGTATCCGCATTTTTGGAACGGACAGTAATAAGGCTACAGATATATTTAAGGCGGATTTTAGTGTTCCGTGTGCTATTGTGTTGGGCTCGGAGGGAGAAGGTATTTCGGCCGAAATAATGAAGTTGTGTGATGAACGGATTATGATACCGATGCAGGGAGTTACTGAATCGCTGAATGTTTCGGTGAGTGCGGGGATAGTTTTGTATGAGGTGGGAAAGCAGAGGAAGAAATAGTCCTTCTTTTTTCCTTGTACAATTTCGGGATGATTCTTTTTGTTAGAAATCTTAAGTTCGATACGCATTTATTAGCTCTTGGGTATTCATCGCAGCGCGATGACATATTTATAGAAAATCCGGAAGGGCAACCGATGCCAGCGGCATCGCATGGCAGGACATAATCTGTGGCGATATGGATTTATGCGACACCGCTGGTGTCGGTTCTCTTTTTTTTCTTCTTGCTATAAATATTTGATGCCGCTGGCATCAATACAGATTCATTTTTTTCGAAAACTAATGGCTGGTACCGTAATCCAGGACTCTCTCAATGCTGAACAATAATTTTTTGCGCATGGATGGTGTTGTTCAACTTATCGAGAATTTGTAAAAAATAAATACCGGATACCAGGTTTGCTGTATTAAGAACATCTATCTGCCTGGTTCTGCGGGTGGCTATCAATTGTCCAACTTCATTTAATAATCGCATTTCGTAATCTCCCTGCTTTCCTATTTCTACGTATACGTACTTATCGGCCGGATTTGGTATTACACGTATTCTCTCATCCAAAATTGCC
>JAQBNQ010000072.1 GCA_028288545.1 Bacteroidota bacterium | reverse complement strand
TAAAAACAAAAAGTACAAGCTTCTTTTTCATACTACCGTTATTTCAATTGAGTGAAATATGTGTTTAAACACCAATAGCGAAAATAGCGTTTCTCCAAAATTAAGAGGAGGCCATATATTGGCCCTAATAAGATAAAGGGGATTTACTAATTGTTGTTTTAGCCAATCAGCGCCTTGGCTTTTAAGATACTGCCAACCGATAGGCCATCCCGTATTTCGCCGCGCATTACCATTTGGTATACTTCTTCAAAAGGCAGTTTCTTTATAACAAACAGTTCATCCTCTTCGGGCTGCTCGCCAACGTAGGTTATTCCCCGGGCGATATAAGTACAGGATACCTCATCGCTGCACGAATTCGATAGTTGCATCTCTAAAATTAATTCATAATCTTTTGCTTCCAGCCCGGCCTCCTCCAATAATTCATTCTTTGCGGTTTCAAGCGGGGAAACCCCTTCAGGGCAGCCACCTTCTACAATTTCCCATTCGTAACTATCCAACGGGTAACGGTATTGGCCCACTATCCAGGTGTTGTTATCCTCATCCAGGGGTATCACCGCAACGGCTATTCTTTTAAAATGAACCACTCCATAAATGCCGTCGTTACCTGCAGGGTTCTTCACTTTGTCTTCAATTATTTTAATCCAGGTATTCTCGTACTTCACCGCGCTGCTAAGCTTGGTCCATGGATTAACGGCCTTGTTCATTTTCATGACAAAAGAGTTTATTCGACGGCCGTTTTTAACCTGGCCACTATAAAAATTGAAGTACTTAAGAAAGGCACGGTAGTAGTATTATTTCCAAAAACATTTTTCACCAGGAATCTTTTAAGCGCTACTTCCTTCAAAAAATCCATGGGCGACTTTATATATTTCATCTCTACAATTTCAAACCCCGATTCCTCCAACAGTTTCCGGATGCGGGACATTGTATAGATGCGGGCATTGGCGTAGCGCTCGTGTATAAACTTTGGCAGCCAGCTAAAAAGCGGTACCCGGTTCCAGGGCAACAGCGGCAACCTGGCTCCGTGCGTTTCAAATATCCACCACTTATTGGGTACCGATATAGCACATAAGGCCCCTGGCTTTAACCATCGTCCAAAGCGCTTTACGTTCTTATCATCATTAAAATGCTCAATCACTTCAAAACAAATCAGGCGGTCAAATTTTTCGTCAAGGTCCTCCACTTCCATGTTTTTGATAACCACGTTACAGTTGTTTACTCCCTTTTCAGCTTTTATCTCTTCAAATACTTTTTTATGACCTTCATAAATATCAACACCAAGGCATTCCTTCATACAATCGCTCATTAACAGCAGGGTAGCTCCATTGCCGCAACCAATCTCCAACAGTTTCAAATTCTTATCGCAAAACCCGGGTATCTCTTTTACCAACTCGGCCCTACGGGTAATAATCTTATCCGTTTGATCCGCCGGCCTACCCAGATAATGTGCTCCTTCAAAAAGTGTTTCGTCTACTCTTGTCATATGCTAATTATCCCTTGTAAATATCAAATTCCTAAACCATGTTTCCTGTTCGTTCTCACATTCTCAACAGTCCATATAATCTTTTCCTTAAACGCTTCCTGCCTTACCGGACAGTCCTCAATCATACAAATTTTACACGATTCTATGATACAGGGGTCTTCGTGAATAAAAAACTCGATCTGCGTTTTGTGCTTTTTATTCATAATAATTGCGATCTCCTCAATTTCGTGATGCGCCTGTTCTAAAGTAAAATACCAGGGCAAGGTAACATGGCAATCTACGTGTAGCTTATTGCCATACTGAATAACCCTCAGGTTATGGATATCAATCCATGCTGTTTGGCGATGTTCGTTAAGATGGGTAACAATAGAAGCGATTAGGCTCTCATCTGCTTCGTCCATAATTCCCGCAATGGATTTGCGCACAAGCCTTACTCCTAAGAAGCCTATAATAAAACCAAAGATTATCGCCACCACGTTATCCAGCCATCCCCAACCGGTGCACAAAATAAGTATCAGGCCGATAAAAATGCCCAGCGATGAATAAGCGTCGGATTTAAGATGCGCTCCATCTGCCTTTAAAGTAAGTGAATCATTTTGGGTACCCGCTTTTTCCAAAACAGCACCAATGACGTAATTAATGATACCCGAAACGGATATTACTATAATACCGATATCAAGATGCTCTAAAGGCCTTGAGTGAAAGAAGCCAATGACGGATTTAACGATAATTATCCCTCCTGCAATAACTATCAGTATTCCTTCAAAACCTGCCGAGATGAATTCCACCTTGCCGTGGCCGTATGGATGGTCGTAGTCCTTTGGCTTTGAGGCCAGGTACAAACTATAAAGCGCAAATAAGCCCGCCACAACGTTAATGATAGACTCAATGGCATCGGTTAATACAGTGTTGGAATGAGTGTACAGGTAAGCCATAAATTTGGCAAACAGCAACAGCACTCCTATTACAACTGCAAAAAGTTGAATCCGCAAAGCAGCCTTATCAGATAATTTTTTAGCCAAGTAGTTTTATATTTTACTGCAAATAGGACAATTCTCAACCACGTGTCCTCTTGCAGGGCAGTATTCTCTGCCGAAGTAAATGATTTGCAAATGAAGTTTGTTCCAAAGTTTTTCGGGGAATAAGCGCTTGGCGTCTTTTTCTGTCTGGTCAACGCTTTTGCCGTTGCTCAGTTTCCAGCGGTGCATCAGACGGTGTATATGAGTATCTACCGGAAACGCCGGCTTATTAAATACCTGCGTCATTATTACAGAGGCCGTTTTATGACCCACAGCCGGCAGATGCTCCAAGTCCTCAAAGGTATCCGGCACCTGTCCGTTATGCTTCGCCAAAAGTATTTCAGATAAGCCATGTATCCCTCTCGCCTTTGCAGGTGCTAAGCCACAGGGGCGTATTATATCCTCAATTTCTTTTACCGATAGCTTTACCATCTTAGCTGGGGTATCTGCTTTTTTAAAAAGGATTGGCGCTATCAGGTTAACTCTTTTATCAGTGCATTGGGCCGAAAGCAACACTGATATAAGCATAGTATAGGCATCCTTATGATCCAATGGACTTTGAGGATCAGGGTACAACGCTTCCAGTTTATCAATAATAAAATCCACACGTTCCTTTTTGTTCATCGGGGTAAAAATAAAAAGTCCCCGCCTAAGGCAAGGGACTCTTTAATATTTGTTTTGAAATTGGATTTGCATTCCTCCCGATAGCTATCGGGACGCATTCCGAATTATTGTTATCTCATCTGCACTATCTGGTGACTGTAAACATCGCCGTTAACAGTCATCTTAATGATATACATTCCGCTTTGAGAAGAGTAATTCTTTCCGCTAAAAGTATAATTGTAAACACCTGCCTTTTGGTTGCCTTCGAAAAGGTTGGCTACCAGTTTACCTGAAATATCAAACACTTCCATTTTCACCTTCGAATCGCCGGTAAGATTGTAGTTGATGTTGGCATTTTCGATAAACGGATTTGGGTAAGTAGTAATGTTCATGCTGGCTTCAACTTTAGTATCGGCTGCAGTACCTGCCATAACAACTGCCAGGTTATTGTTGCTGTTATCTACTTTAGTAATATCTGTTTCGCCACCGCTGCAAGGGTAGTTGTAGCCTTCCATAAAGCTGCTTGTTGAGCCCGAAAGTTTAATGTTGTCGCCATCCTTTACAATGTTCAACTCCCCGCTTTTAAAGCACCATAATTTACCGGTTGGTCTGATTGCATTAACCACTTCGTATTCTCTAAAGTGAAATTTATTGCCAACAATAACACCTTCCAGTTTCATATCGGCATAGTCGCCGTTGCTGCTGATAATGGTAGAAGTACCTGTAACGATATCTCCTTCCTGTTTAAGATCAAATTCGTATTGAAAGCTTTCGATAAAGCTCTTTTTATCCCATGAATATTGATTGCGTTTACCGCTCCATTTGCCTGTTAGATCCAACTTGGCAACCTGGGTGGCATTCAAAACCTGCGTTCTCGAATCCTGGGCGGAAACGACATTGGCGGCAATCATAAAAAGTGCAAGTAGGGTTAATGATAAACTTTTCATAAGGTCGGGTTTTAGTTTAAAAATTTATTCTAAGATGTTATATAGAACGAAATTCCATACGGAAAGTAACACAATTATTTCACGTATTCTACAAAAGCTGTTAAAATATTATATACAACCTGTGCACAGATATGGAGAACAAAAAAGGAGAATTGAAATCAATTAGAAGCGTAAAGCCGGCCCAACGCCGCGCCAAACGCGGCTTGACCTTGGTATGTTAAAGCTGATGCTTAACTCGTGGGTAGCCCCTACGTCCTTGCTGTATTTAGAGAAGTTGAAATCATACGAATAGCTGAGCATAAAAACGTTCTTAACGTTAAAGCCGGCCTCAAACACTTCATAGTTTAAGCTGCGGTAATTGGTACCAACCCAAAACACCTTGTAAATAACAAAGCGCAAACCAACATCACCTTGTGGTGGGGCACCTTTTACCCAACGGAAAGAGGCGATAGGGTCAATACTAAAGTTCTCCTTGTCCCAGGCAATTTTGCCGCCTACCAAAATATTAAGGTGCTGCACTTTCTTAATCTCAGCTGTGCCATCGCTGGCACGGTAGTTTACATTCAAGCCCATTATTTGGGGCACTGAAACACCTGCAAACAACTGCTCCTTCCACTTATAATAAATACCAAAAGATGCATCCGGAAATACTTTGAAGCCACCGGTTGTATAAAGGCCGGGATCGCCCTGGTTGTTTACCAGCAATTGCGAACCATCCAAACGGTACTGCACCACGCTGATGGCAGCGCCAAAGCTTAATACGTGGTCTACCTCGCCATTGGTATATCTGAACCCACGCTTTTTTGCAATGGGCAGGTTATAAGCAAAGGCAAAACTTCCACCTGTTTTTCCTGTTGGTCCTGTAACATCATGTATCACATAACCGCCCAGCCCAATGTGCTTTTCTTTAATCTGTCCATCCATAGCAAACATGGCTGTGTAAGGCGATTGGTCTATACTCAAAAACTCCTTTCTAAAAGTAGCCGTGCCGTGTATATAGCCTTCGGTACCGGCAAGGGCCGGGTTCAACACAAAAGCATTTTCGCGCAGTAACGAAAAGTCCTCCACCTGCTGGGCATATAAACCCACCGATAGCAAACCGAAAAACGCAAAAAATATCTTCTTTATCATATTAGCGGATAATGGTCAATGGACCATCAAACTTTTGCTCCTGCCCGTTGTAATTTATCTTCAGTATATAGTAATAAGTTGCGCCCGGCAAATTTTGCCCGTTCCAGGTTCCTGCCCAATCGTTTTGATATGGCTTCTGATAAAAAACTTCATCGCCCCAGCGGTTTACAATGCGCACTTCATTATCGGGGTAACGCTCTAAGTCTTTAATAAACCAGGTATCGTTATATCCATCGCCATTAGGTGTTATTGCATTCGGTATAAAGAAGAACACAAAAGGTTTATCGCGAACAAAAATCCTTACGCTATCAGAATAATGACAACCTGCATTATCACCAACCGATAAGTGATAAACAATATCCGAATCCGGCCAGGCCAATGGATTGTAACAATCAGTACAACTCAAATTAACGTTGGGTGTCCACTGATAACTGTTGCCCAAAAACCCGTTCAGCTGAATTGTATCATGTCGCCATATTAAAGTATCCACTCCGGCAACAACATAAGGGTCTTGCGCGGGTTGAGAAATTACTACCGAATCAGTTTTCACACATCCGTTAGAATCTGTAACAACCACCGTGTAAGTTCCTGCCGGAAGGTGGGTTATGGTATTTGTATTAAATGAATCGCTCCAAGCAATTATATAGGGCGGCGTAGCACCTTTAATATCCACCGTTGCCAAACCATTTTGAGAACCATAGCAGCTATCGTTGATAGATGTAATACTGGTGGTCAGTTTGGTCGGTTCAAAAACATTGAACGTGTCAATATAGACACAGCCAATAACTTCAGATAAAGTTACCGTATAAATACCCCCGCTTAGTCCGCTTATGTTTTGAGTAGTATCCTGGTTACTCCATAAAAAAGTATACCCATCTTTTGCACCGGTTACAGTTAAGGTAATAGAGCCATTTGCAAAGCCATTGCAGGTAACATTGCTAACAAGTCCGCTTATTTCAAGGTCGCTGGTAATGGCTAAAGCAAAAGGTGCATAGCGGTAATTATTCCAAACAAATTTGCTGATGCGATTGAATGGTGTACCCGCCAAAATTGTATCGCGGTAAATGCTTTCCCATTCAGGTTGGTTTTGCCAGTGCACAATATCGTTCCAGTTTCCATCGGCAAGTGTATCGTACATAATAGTAATGGCGGCTGAATCATTACCCGAAACATGGTACAAACGATGATACCAGGCAGGGTTTATCTGGCAAACATGAACCGACTTAACTGCACGGTCAAAGTTCTCGGCAGTAGGGTCCACGTTAGCAAACCTTGCTTTAAAATGATTTTGGTTACTCAACAATGGTTTAAATTCTACCGGCCGGTAACGGAAGGTGTTGACGTTTGAACCAACAGCAAATAAATAAGGCAGCGTTGAATTAGTTCTTCTCAACAATCCTCCATCCTTCAAACTGGATACATAACCCGAACTTCTTTTTACAGAACCTGTATCAGCATTCAACTCCCAAACGGTGTTGGTATCCATGTGAAATTCGCGGTCGGTTAAAAACAAAGTGTCATCTACGTACACATCAATATCGCCGTACTTTACGCCCTGGTTTTTAAGTACAAGATTGTTGAAGTGGGTGGGATACGTTCCGTTAATGCGCTGGTCGGCAGCATAAAAATAAACCCAGCCTTTACCTATAGAATCGAAGCAACGGTTGTTGGCATTGTGGGTCCAGTTGCCGGTTAAAAATATCGAATCGCTGTTATCGTAAATACCATTGCCCTGGTTCGATGCATCGCCGATAATAGAAATGTAAGCAGCGGCTTTAACCGACACCAAACCGTTATTACTCCACAAAGCATTTTGCGCTGTAACCGATAACGTCAACATCACTAAAACAGAAGCCAGCAAAGAGAATTTCCTCATTAAGCGCTTTTCGAATTTGGGGCTAAAGTTAAGGTAAAGTCATGAAAAGAAAATGACGAAAATCAAGGCCCGATATGCCAACATCTGTCAAATAAGTGATAATTTTGGTGCGGTCTATTAAATCCATTCCTGTAGATGAAGAAAATTGTAACGCTTTCCGTTTTATGCCTGCTTCTCTATTCCGTTTCCGAAGCACAGGTAGGTATCAATATTTTAATCCCTGATTCAAGCGCCATTCTCCAACTCGAATCAAGCACTAAAGGATTAGGTCTTCCACGCCTTAATACGCCTGAACGTGATTCAATTATAAATCCGCTAAGAGGATTGACCATCTTTAACACACAGGATAGCCTGATAGAATACTGGAACGGCGAGTGCTGGTTAAAGGCCTATGAAAAGAACTGTTACGAGTGCGAATTTAATATGAGCCTGAGCCATAGCACAGATACATTGGACCGTGTTGTTGGTGATTCGGTTTCAACCGTTGTTACTGTTGCCCACACACATGGCAACCAACCTATTTCGCTCATCTATCTTTCATCTTTACCTAATGGTGTTACCGTGTATTTTAATGGCAACCCAACCGTCGATACTTCGGGTTCGGTACAGGTAGTGGTTAAGGCAGATAAATGCGCCAATGTTGGCGGAACTTTCCCTATCATCATTGAAGCCTTTTGCGGGGACCAGATACACTTTTTAAGTTATGTAATTTACATCCGTCCACCGGTTCAAATTACCATTCCAACGGACCAGACAGATTACAACTTACAGGTACTAAACGGCTTACCTGCAAGTCCTGCGCAATTTGTGTTGCTAAACATCAATAGCTCGGTACAATTACATGCATCGGTTAGCACTAATCCTGCTTACACCACGGGCCCGCTTGATCCTAACTCACTGGTTTGCATTGTTAATGATGGCGACATTTTAGGAAGAGGCGGCGATGGCGGCGGCTTTACTTATAACGGTAACTTGTTTACCATTGGCGGTACACCCGGTGCAGATGGCGGCAATGGAATGAACCTTACTACTAAAACAGTATTGCAAAATAACGGAGCAATATTTGGCGGTGGTGGTGGTGGTGGCGCTGTTGGCTTTGTACTTTCTACTCCAAGTATTCCTATCATCGGTTCTATCTCTATTGGCTTTGGCTTCTGTGGCGGTGGAGGTTCGGAAAATGGTTTAGGTGGGGTGGTAAATGCCGGTGGTATCACCATTGGCTTGTTCCGCAATGGTGGTAATGCAACTTGTTGCGTTAACTCAACTCCCGGCTTAGGACCAACGGCTAACTACCCTATTAATATTCCAATCAGCATTGCTACTATCGAGATCACTCCCTCAGCTTATGGTGGCGATGGAGGCGGCTATGGACAACCTGGTACAAGAGGTTATATCGATGTATCGCTGCAGGTTTGTGTGGCCATCCCTTTCCTCGGTACTATATGTATACCTATTCCTATACCGGGTAATTTTTTACCTTTCTACGGACCGAATGGTGGCAACCCGGGTGAAGCAATTAAACGAAACAATAATCCTTTAACAGGCCTTTCGGATGGAACTTATAATTCATCGCAAGTTAAAGGTGTTGTAGGACCGTAGAGCAATGCGGAGTTCGGAATTGGATCCCGATAGCTATCGGGAGCGGAATTGAATACAGAAAATACAAACAAGCAATTATGAAGAAGATATTTTCAATCGTTTTTTTACTGGCCTTTACGGCATCTCTGTTTGCCGCTAACGGAATTGTGGTAACACAGAAATATGCCGGTGTTGCCGAAAAAGGAAGTGTAACAGTTACCTGGTATGTTACCGCAACGCAGTGCAAAATGAAAATGGATTTTCAGAGTGCCGATGTAACAAGCACTACCTGGTTCATTCCTGATCTGTCTACGGGCAATTTACTTACTTATGGCGAAGGACCGGTACCGGCAAAGGTTTCTAAAACTTATTATTCTATCCCCGCAAAGAGCATTCAAAGCAACCTCAATGTATCGCGCGTAAGCGTTAACCGTACCGGCGAAACCAAAACGTTAATGGGTATGTTGTGCGAAAAAGTCATCGTAAAAACAAACAAAACCATTACCGAAATGTGGGTGACAAAAGATTTCAAAGCCGATTACTATAAGTACTACGCCTTTTTTCAGAGCAGCTACGAGTTGATGGGATTAAGCGAAGAGAGCCTACAGGGTTTCCCTTTGGAATCTGTTACTAAAGACCTTACCGGTAATGTGATCACTTCTCTCAACCTTACCTCAGCAAAGTCAAGCGATCTTACATCTGCAGACTTTAATGTTCCGGCCGATTATAAGGCTGCGGATCTGAAGAAATAGATTATCAGTCATACCTGGATAGATATCATCGCTCAAAGCAACATTCACACAATCAGAATATTTATTTAACTTAGTACAAAGTATTAATAT
>JAQBNQ010000052.1 GCA_028288545.1 Bacteroidota bacterium | reverse complement strand
TTTTACTAAACCCTGATATTCACTTTCTAAACTTCGGTTCGTTTGGGGCAAGTCCAAAGCCTGTGTTTGAGGATTACCAACGCTGGCAACGATTGCTGGAAGCCGAACCGGTTCAGTTTATAGCATTTGACGGATTAACCTGGCTGGAAGAAAGCAGAGCGGCACTGGCATCTTTTATTAATTGCAGAGATAAGGACGACCTGGTATTTGTTACCAATCCTTCGTTTGCGGTTAATTTAATTGCGAAAAACATTCCTCTATCGGCCGGCGATGAAGTCCTCTCAACCGATATTGAATACGGTGCCTGCGACAGGATATGGGATTTTTATTGCGAAAAAAGCAAAGCCACTTACCGCAGACAAAAAATAAGATTGCCCATAGCCGGTAAGCAGGAGTTTATTGACAATTTTTTTGAGGGCTTAAATGCAAATACCAAAGCCGTTTTTATCAGCCATATTACAAGTTCAACCGCATTGATTTTTCCGGTAAAGGAGATATGCGAAATTGCTAAGGCAAAAGGATTGATAACTATTGTAGATGGAGCCCATGCACCAGGCCATGTTCCATTAGATCTAAAAGATTTGAAAGCAGATTTTTACACAGGGGCTTGTCACAAATGGATGATGGCGCCCAAGGGCTGCAGCTTTTTATATGCAAGTAGGGAAGCCCAAAAAATGCTGAAGGACCCTTTGGTAATTAGCTGGGGCTATAAGGCCTTTAAGCCTTCTCACTCGGCATTTTTAGATTACAACCAAATGATAGGCACCCGCGATTATTCAGCCTTCCTTACCGTACCCGCTTGCATTAAGTTTATGAAAGAGAATAACTGGCCTTCTGTGTCCAAAAAATGTCATGAAATGGTATTGGCAAATGCCAGTCGGTTCTATACCCTTCTCGGCTCAGCGCCATTGAGTCCTCTAACCAGCGATTGGATCGGCCAAATGATAAGCATCCCCATTAAAATTGAGCAACCCGAAGTTTTACAAAGAAAGTTGTTTGTTGATTATAAGGTTGAGGTACCCGTAATGCGACAGGCCAATGATGGGTATTTCAGGTACTCCATCAACGCGTTTAATACTATGGAGGATTTGGATGCCCTTTACGAAGGACTTAGTGAAATAAAAAAACAGGGAGAATTGATTGGTTAATTCTATTTCAGTTCGTGCCAGTTTGAAAGATTGATTGAGTCCGTGGCCTAAGTGAATTCAATTCATTATCTTTGGAAAAAGAATACAATGACCCACCAACTCGAAAAGGTAATAGGTGATTTAACCAAGTTGAGTACAAAAGAACAGGATGCTATAGCTGAGTTAATTCAGGAAGAACTTCTATGGGATTTTTCGCTTAAAAATTCATCTGACAAACTTTCTATTTTGGCAGAAGAGGCCAGGTAGGAACACCTGGCGGGCAAAACGAAAAAGTGTGATTTGTATTGGAATCCTTTACTACTTCACGATTTAGTTTATGTTTTATTGATCTTACGCATCACGTAAAACAATCCGCGCGGAAAGCATATCATCTTTGGAAAAATGACCCTGCCCACCCAAGTCTTCAATTTAAATTAGTAGTTACCCAAAACGCGGTATATAGTGTAAGAGTTAGCCTAAGTTACAGGGCACTCGGAACTAAAGTGGACGATACATTTATTTGGTTCTGGATAGGCTCTCATGCTAAATACGATGAGTTGCTGAAATCTCTGTAATCAACTTAAGTTTCGGTCACCGTATAAACTTTTTATTACTTTTTTAGCCCTCATTATCAACCACTTACAGATAGCCCATTGCAAAGTATAGGACAATCTCAGCGCATTTTCTACATTTGCGCTCCTTTTAAAACAGAAAACAAAAGAATAAAATGAAATCACGCAGCTATAGCACCGTTTCAGTGGCTGAAAAAGACGTAAAGCGCGAGTGGTTCATCGTAGACGCAGATGGCAAAACGCTTGGCCGTATGACCAGCAAAATCGCCTCTGTACTCCGCGGTAAACACAAGCCCACTTTTACACCCAACACCGATTGCGGCGATTATGTAATCGTTATCAATTCGGCAAAAGTCCGCATGACAGGAAAGAAAATGACCGACCGCCCTTTGGTTCGTTATACAGGATACCCTGGTGGACAACGTTTCTCTACTCCAAAAGAGTTGATCGAAAAAAATCCTAATAAACTGATTGAACATGCCGTAAAAGGAATGCTTCCAAAAAGCAGTTTAGGAGACAAGTTGTACAAGAAATTATTTATTTACGAAGGTGCCGAGCATCCGCATTTTGCGCAAAAGCCTAAGGAACTCGCTTAAAACTAAAAATCAATATCCCTATTATGGATAACATAACCGTAGGAAGAAGAAAAGCATCTGTTGCCCGCGCCTTTATTAAGGCAGGAAGCGGAGTGATTACCATCAATGGTAAAGAATACAAAAAGTATTTTGCCGAAGAGTATCTGCAGAACAAGGTAGAATCTCCTCTCAAAATATCTGACAGCGAAAACAAATACGATGTATCTGTAAATGTATTCGGTGGCGGAACAAAAGGACAGGCTGAAGCTATATCATTGGCCATTGCCCGTGCCCTTATCATTGACAATCCTGAAAAAAGACCTCCTTTGAAGAAAGCAAAACTGTTACGCAGGGATGCCCGTAAAGTGGAGCGTAAAAAGACTGGTTTGCGCAAAGCCCG
>JAQBNQ010000020.1 GCA_028288545.1 Bacteroidota bacterium | reverse complement strand
CTATTACATCTTGCCCAAACCACATTACCTGCGGAATCATACTTTGCAACAAAAATATACGAACCTGAGGGGTTGGACAGCGTATCATGATCGAAGATCATACTGGTACTGAACTGCCCGGTTATATAAGCATAACCTTTGTCTTCTATACTAATACCGTAGGCAACGCCATTTCCTACTGGTCTTTTTGCCCAGAGCACGTTTCCGTTTGCATCATATTTTGCAATAAAAACATTGGAGTTAGGCGCAGACTGAATTAATGAGTCGTTACCCAGTACAAAAACAGGGCTGCTAAACTCGCCGGTTATGTATGAGTTGCCATGACGGTCGGTAGCGATACCACGGCTGGAGTTTGTGTAACTGCCATGCCCCCCGGCACCTTTTGCCCATAGCCAATTGGGTGCCTGGGCACTGGTATTTATGTATCCTAAAAGTAAAATTATGGCGATGTAAAGTATTCTCATGTTGCGAGGTGGAATGATTAAACAATATAGTAATTTCTGGCAACAGAGAACTGGACCACGGACCACGGACAACGGGCAAGAGACAACAGACAACGCCTATCTCAAAGCCTGTTCCAGGTCCCTGATAATGTCTTGGGTATCTTCAATGCCTACACTCATGCGCACAAGACCATCGGTAATGCCGAATTTTTCGCGTTGCGCTTTGGCTACAAAGGAGTGGCTCATGGAGGCCGGGTGTTGAAGGAGGGTATCAATGGTGCCCAAGGAGGCCGTAAGGCGGCAGAATTTTATCTTCTTCATCAGCTTTTCGCCGGCCTTGTAGCCCTTCTTTAAATCAAAGGAGAGCACTCCGCCAAAGTTGCTCATTTGTTTTTTTGCCAGTGCATGGTCGGGGTGATCTTTAAGGCCCAGGTAGTTTACCATTTTTACTGCCGGATGTGTTTGCAGGTACTTTGCAACGGTGAGTGAATTGGAACTGTGTTTATCCATGCGTAGGCTCAGGGTTTTCATACCGTTGTTCAAAAGCCAGGCATCAAATGGGCTGCAAATGCCACCGGTTATTTTGCGCACCTTCCAAACGTTGTTGCGCATAAATGCTATATCCCTGCCCACTAAAAATCCCCCTAAGGCTGTACCATGTCCGTTTAAATATTTGGTGGCGGAGTGAATGATAAAATCGGCGCCATATTTAAAAGGTTGCTGCAGGTATGGCGATGCAAAAGTGCTATCCACCGCAAATTTTACGCTGTACTTTGAAGCAAGTTTGCCCAGTGCAGAAAGGTCGTAACAACTGATAGTTGGGTTAGATGGCGTTTCGGCGTAAAGCAGTTTTATATTCTTTTTCTGCTTTAAAATATTTTCAAGTTCGTTCAGCTTTGCAAAATCTACATACACAACTTCCATGTTATACACTTGCGCAAAATGGCTCAGGTAATCTACCGAGGTGCCGTAAATATTTCCCTGTGCCAAGATGCAATCGCCAGGTTTAAGCAAACTTTGAAACAGGTTGGAAAGAGCTGTCATGCCGGAGCTGAACACTAAGGCTTTTGCTTCCATGTTCAATCCAAAGGTTTCAAGCTGTTCAATTTTTTCTTCCACCAAAATTGCATTGGGGTGCGAAAAACGGCTGTAAGCAAAGCCTTCAATTTTACGGCTGAATATCTGCTGTGCTATTTCCGGCGACTCGTATATGAAGGTGGAGCTGGCATAAATTGGCACTGTATGTGGATGAACTTTTAACTCGTGTTTAAAGTTATCCTGCGAGGTAATGGAATTGAACCCGATGTTGGCCTTAACAACAGATTTCTTTTTGTCTTTTTTCATAGTATTTGATTGAGAAAAAATAAATTCGCACCCGGTATTTAAAAATCAAAATTTAATAACAATGTACACTATACATAAACAACTTCAATACAATGCCTGGGCTAACGGCAAAATAGTTGAAATTCTGGCTAATGCCGATGACAAAATTTTTGACACGGAGTTGAAAAGCAGTTTCCCTACTATCCGTAAAACCCTGCTACATGTTTGGGATGCACAAACTATTTGGTTTACAAGGATGAAAGGTGGCGAAACCAAGACGTGGCCAAGTGAGAATTTTAAAGGGAGTAAGGCTGAATTGTTGCAGAACCTTGTTACCAGTTCGAACGATATTGCAGATTTTATTGCCGGTAAGGACAACACTTACCTTGAAAGCAAGATATATTATAAGAACATGAAGGGTCTTGAGTTTTCTACACCGGTAGAGGAGATATTGTTTCATGTGGTCAATCATGGAACGTTTCACCGTGGGCAGATAATTACCATGCTGCGCGAACTCGGTTACGATAAATTTCCTGCACAGGATCTGATAGCTTACTTACGTCAACTTTAAAGAGGGGATTTCTTCTAAACTATGCAGTTTCCAATCGGCAATTGCAAAGCGTTTGTCGTCAAAATTATTGGGGTCGGGCACTACAATGCATTTCATTTTAGCCGACTTGGCCGCCAGTAATCCAAAGAAAGAATCTTCAAGCACCAAACACTTGTCGGGCCTTACGTTCAGGGTCTCGGCGGTACGTAAGAATACTGCAGGATGTGGTTTGCCATATCTTTCATGCTCTGCCGAAACCAGTAGTTCAAAGTAGTCTTCTATCTCCAGTTTTTTAACGGTGGCCTTTATAAGCCGCATGGCCGAAGAGGAGGCAAGGGCAATTTTCAATCCTTTGCTTTTAAAGTATTGTAGCGAAGCATGGGCGCCTTTCATGGCCTCGGCTTTGTTGGTAATGGCCAGTTCCATTTCGTCAATTACTTCATCATGTATCTCTGCTTTTGTTTTACCGGTCCATTGTTTTTTTTGCCACCAGTGTTCAACCACTTCATCAAAACGGTAACCGGTTGTTTCCATGCAATCGGCCGCGGTAAGACTTAATCCTACCGAATTAAAAACCTTCATTTCTGCCTGTCGCCAAAAGGGTTCAGAGTCTATCAGCAGCCCGTCCATGTCGTAAATTATTGCATCAAATTGTGTGGTCATAAATTAAATGAAGATTGTAAAACGTTAATTGGTATTACCTTAGCGCTAATAAAGCACCTACTTTGCATTTTATCAGCGATTTTTTCTCACATTTTATTCAACCGGACCCAAAGTCTGCGTTGTTGGTAGTGCTTAATCTTATACTTATTGAAAGTTTATTATCGGTGGATAACGCTGCCGTACTGGCCACCCTGGTAATGGATCTGCCAAACAATTTGCGCAAACGGGCACTGCGTATAGGCTTGATATTTGCCTACATTTTTAGGGGAACCGCCCTTGTGTTTGCAGGTTTTTTGATGAAGATAGCCTGGCTGAAATTAGTGGGCGGTGCTTACCTGTTATACCTGAGTCTACATTTTTTTTACAAGAAACTAAACACTACCGCTCTTGAGGACTTGGGAATTAAGATGCCCAAAAAAATTCCGATGCTTAACCAGTTTTGGAGTACGGTGGTAATGGTTGAGTTAATGGACATGACATTTTCGGTGGACAATGTGTTTGCTGCAGTGGCCTTTACCAACAACATTTACCTGGTGTGTTTAGGCGTTTTTA
>JAQBNQ010000628.1 GCA_028288545.1 Bacteroidota bacterium | reverse complement strand
CCTGGAATAAAAAAGTTGACAAGGTGAACGAACTTTTATTCGGCGCCAGCTACCGGTTAAAGTATTATAAGGATAACACCGGTCTATCAACCGATTCAATAACCAGCACGGATAATTATCTTCATGTTGGCGGCATATTTTTAGAGGATGAACTAAGCCTTGCAGTTAACCACAAACTCTTAATTGGTTCAAGATTCGAATACAATAACAGCAGCGGCCCTGTTGCAACTCCGCGCATGGTTTACAAATGGAATTCCATGGACGAAAAGAACGTTATCCGAATTTCGTTAGGTACCGGCTACAGAACCCCTAACCTGCTTAATGATGGATTTGGTGCCTTGAATGGTTCCCGCAAAATATTTGTTGCGGAAAAACTGAAATCGGAATATGCTGTTACCCCAAGTGCAAATTATACCCGGGTACAGGAATTAAAAGGAGGATTGCTGAACCTTGATTTCAGCGCATTCTATACCTATTTTACCAACTATATCAATCCTGATTACGACCAAAATCCCGCACTTATTGTTTACTCCAACACAAAAGGGGGAGCAATGGCACCTGGGTTTAGCGCCAATGCCGATTTTACTTTTAATTATCCTTTAAAGGTAGGAGTTGGATTTACTTACGTTAACGTTTTTGAAATTAATATTGATGAGCAGGGGAAGAAACAGCGGGAAGAGCCTCAGCACTCCCCTCCTTTTACAGCGCAGTTTTATTTCAGCTATAATTTCCCTATTCCACAGTTATCATTGGATTATATAGGCAATCTTATCAGCCCTATGTTACTTTCAACGGTTCCCAACGATTTCCGGCCTTCGCATTCTACCTGGTTTACCATTCAAAATATCCAGGTAACCAAAAAGTTCAAAAACGGGATGGAGATTTACGCGGGTATCAAGAACCTGTTCAATTTTATTCAAAAAGATCCCATTTTAAGACCCTTTGACCCATTTAATCGCGATGTTGCCAACAATAACCCCAATAACTATCGTTTTGACACTACCTATGGTTTTATGACCATGGAGGGCATTAAAGGCTTTGTGGGCTTCCGGTACACACTTCGCTAAGCATATTCAAAGTCATTCCACAATTAAACAAAATTGATTTGCAAAACTCGCTCCGTGCATATACTTTCGCCCCCGATTTGAAAAAAGGCAGGAAAACATTTGATAACCAATTTTAATAGAACAAAACCATGGCAGAGATTACATTAACAATGATAAAGCCCGATGGAGTGGCTGATGGATACACCGGAAAAATTATTGACAAGATCATCGAATCAGGATTTAAGATACAGGCTATGAAACTTACCCGTCTTTCGCACGAGAAGGCCGAAGAGTTTTATGCTATACATAAAGAACGTTCGTTTTTTGGCGAACTGATCGCATTTATGACCGAGGGTCCGATAGTTGTTGCGGTGCTTGAAAAAGAGAACGCAGTTGAAGATTTCCGCAAACTAATTGGAGCTACTAACCCAGCCAATGCTGCTGACGGAACTATCCGCAAACTGTTTGCGAAAAATATTGAACGCAACGCCATTCACGGTTCAGATAGCAATGAGAATGCTGCAATTGAAGCAAGTTTTCATTTTAGCGGGTTAGAGAGATTCTAAACTCAACCGCTCAAAATTAATACACAAAAAGCCGGAACTTTTGTTTCGGCTTTTTGCATTTTTGCTGGTATGAGCGAAGGCACACCATCTGTACAGATAGAAGATAGCTGGAAGAAGCTTTTGCAAGAGGAGTTTGATAAGCCTTATTTTCCGCTTATCAGACAATTTATAGTTCAGAAAAAACACCTTGGTAAAAAAGTATTTCCACCGGGGCCGCTTATCTTTAATGCGTTCAACTTAACTCCACTCAATCAGCTTAAAGTTGTAATCATAGGGCAGGACCCTTATCACGGTGCAGGACAGGCTCATGGATTGTGTTTTTCAGTACCCTTAGGCGTAAAGCCACCACCATCGCTTGTCAATATCTTTAAAGAAATAAAAGCAGATCTAGGCATAACTCCACCAAACCACGGTAACCTTGAGAAATGGGCCAAACAAGGTGTTTTGCTGCTTAATGCCTCACTAACCGTAAATGAGGGCGAAGCAAACAGTCACGCACAATCTGGCTGGCACACATTTACAGATGCCGTTATCAAAAAAATATCAGACGAAAAAGAAGGGATTGTTTTTCTGCTGTGGGGAAAGTTTGCGCAGGACAAGGCGGCGCTTATTGATGGTTCAAAACATTTTATCCTTAAAGCGGCTCACCCCTCTCCTTTTTCGGCCCATATGTTTACCGGATGCAAACACTTCTCAAAAACAAATGAGTTGCTGGCAAAGCAGGGAAAACAATCCATTGATTGGAGCCTTTAAATTCTTAACACACAATTATTAAACGGCACTTATATTTACGGGTATGAAAACGGCGTTATTCGCTTTTTTATGGCTTGTAACTATTTCGCTTAACGCGCAGTCGAATTATGGTATTATAGGTGGCCATCTAAGTAGCGAAGGCAAAGCCGTGTCCGGCGCAAATGTTGTCATACAAAAAACCAAACTGGCTACAGTAACCGACAGCACAGGATTTTTTGAAATAAAAAACATCGCCGCCGGAAAATATACTCTCCAGGCAACCTATGTTGGCTCTCAAAAAATTGAACTTCAGGTAATGGTTGGAGCGGGAAAAGAAACCAAGGTCGACGCCTCATTTCGGCACATTTCGGCCAATTTAAATGACGTAGTAGTAACCGGTGATTTGCAACCGCTTGATAAATCAAAAAGCATTGCATCCATTGATGTACTAACCGTTAAAGATTTTGAGCGCACACCGGTTACCAATGTTTTTGACGCGCTCACTTATGCTAAGGGAATATTCTGTGATATCGACCAGGGACTAACCAACCCTATTGATGTGAATATAAATGGCCTGGAGGGCAATTATACCATGTTTACCATAGATGGCGTTCCCGCAATGAACAATATTGCCGGTATTTTTGCTTTAAGCGCTTTCCCCGTATCCATGGTGGATAATATTCAAATAGAGAAAGGCTCCAATTCAACCGTTTATGGATCAGATGCGGTAGGCGGCGTTGTCAATATCTCTACTAAAGACCCTGCAACTGCACCGCGATTAAGTCTTAACGCAACCTTATATTCAAAACTGGAAAGCGAGCTTGGACTTACAGCCACATTTCACCTGAAAAAAGTGAATACTCTTTTTTCCGTTTCAAGCGATAACATGAATTATCGCTGGGATATAGATCACGATGGCTTTATGGATCTACCCCTGGTAAACAGAAACAGCATTTTTAATAAATGGAGTTTTATCCGG
>JAQBNQ010000143.1 GCA_028288545.1 Bacteroidota bacterium | reverse complement strand
CTTTTTATCGTTGTACTTAATGGAATTAGAAATAAGGTTGATCAGGATTTGTGATAAGGCTGATTTGTTGGCCGTTATTTTGGCGCAGCTGCTTCGCAAAGTAAATTCGCACTCCTGGTGATAATTAAAATGCTGAACGATCTCTTCCATAAATTTTTTGACATCCAGGTCTTCTTTATTTTCCGTAAGGTAATTTTCGGAACGGCTGTATTGTAATATGCCATCCACCAACCGTTTAACCTGTTCGGAAGAACCATCCAGCATTTGCACAATTTCCATTACTTCGGGTTTTAGCGTGTCTGCATGGCGCTTTATCAAATGTTTGGTTAATCCCGAAATGTTGTTTAACGGAGACTTTATATCATGAGCCACTACAAACGCAAAGCGCTCAAGCTCCAGGTTTTTTTCTTCTACCACGGCTACAGCTTCTTCCAGCAAACGTTTGCTTTTGCGCAGTTCCAATAAAGAGATAACCTGGTTAGCCAGGGCCTTTAGCGTATCAATCTGCAACTGGTTAAGATTGCCCGGTTTATGATCAAGCACACAAAGTGTACCTAAAGCATATCCCTGCGGCGAAACGAGGGGAACACCGGCGTAAAAAACCATGGATCCGTTCAACAACACCGGATTATCATGGAACCGTATGTCCTTGCGAAGATCCGGCACTATCATTATTTCCAGCGGCCGGTTGATGACGTGGGAACAAACTGCATAATCTCTATCAACGTCCTCCATTTCAATACCAAAATCCGATTTTACCCATTGCCGTTTTTCGTCAATCAGGCTCAACATTGAAATGGGTGTTTCGCATATGTAAGAGGCGAGTTTGGTTATTTCATTGTATTCTCTTTCCGGCAGGCTATCAAGAATAGAATAATCCCTTAAATTTTGTAATCGTTGGGCTTCGTTTTCAAGAATTTCGGGTGATTGCATATTTTGCTTTTAACATTTTGGTAGTTGCCTTAGAGTCAGGGGAGGTAAAAGGCATTTAACACATCCTAATTATGTGTTGCTACAAGAATGTTGTGTTATATACGCATAAAGCCGGTAAAAGGTTTTTTGGGAAGCGAATCAGAGATCATGAATGATTTAAAAGCAAAAACCCCGCATTGCGGGGTTTTTATATAAAGTTTGAACGAAACGTAATTAGTCTTTTGTAGTAGTTTCTTCTGCCATTCTCTTTTCAGCGATACGTGAAGCTTTACCGCTTCTTTTACGCTGATAGAATAGTTTGGCGCGACGAACACGGCCAACCTTGTTAACGGTAATACTGTCAACAAATGGAGAGAAAAGAGGGAAAACCCTTTCAACGCCAACACCGTTAGAAATTTTTCTTACAGTAAACATTTTAGAAGTTCCATCGCCTCTAACCTGTATAACGTCACCGCGGAATTCCTGGATACGCTCTTTGTTACCTTCGGTAATTTTGTAGCTAACAGTAATGTTATCGCCGGGGCCAAACTCAGGGTGTTTGTGGGTTCCGAATAAGGCAGCTTCTACGGCTTTCAGTTTTGGGTTCATGGCATTTTTAATTAATTGTTCTTCAAAAGGCTGGCAAAGGTATAATTAAAACCGAAAAATTAAAACTGTCTGCTGTGATTTATTCTAATCTTCGTTTTCCAGCAGGTCTGGACGCCTGGCTTTGGTGCGTTCCAGGGCTTTTTCGTGCCTCCATTCCTGTATTTTGCGCTCATGGCCCGATAAGAGTACCTCGGGAACCTTCAATTCCCTGAAATTTTCTGGGCGGGTATAAACAGGAGGAGACAGCAAATTATCCTGAAAAGAGTCAAAAAGGGCCGAAGTTTCGTCATTTAGCACCCCCGGAAGCAGCCTTCCAATGGTATCAACCAGCACTGCGGCTGCCAATTCGCCTCCGCTTAAAACATAATCGCCGATTGAAATTTCACGGGTTATGTACAATTCGCGTAAACGCTCGTCAATACCTTTATAATGGCCGCAAAGAATGATCAGGTTCTTCTTCAGGGAGAAGGAATTAGACATTTTTTGGGTTAATCGTTCACCATCGGGGGTCATATAAATAATATCGTCGTAATCCCGTTCCTTCTTTAAATGGTCTATGCAATTGGCAATTGGCTCACACATCATTACCATGCCGGCACCTCCTCCAAACTGGTAATCGTCAATCTGTTTACGGGTATTTATGGCAAAATCGCGGAGTTGAACCAGGTTTACCTCCAGCAAATTCTTCTCCCGTGCCCTTTTCAATATCGAATGATTGAACGGGCTTTGCAATAAATCGGGTAAAACGGTAATGATGTCTATTCTCATATGTTGCAGACAAAGGTATATGAATTCATCCGCTGATCGTCCATATGCTACAAATCAAGCAGCCCTTCGGGCAGGCTGAATAAAATGGTGTGCTTACGTTTGTTCAATTCCAGCACAAAATCATCTACAAAGGGAATCATGATCTCCTTGCCATTATAATTTATTGAAAGCAGTATCTGTCCGGGGTTTTCAAATACATCTTCTATTAACCCTAATTCACCAGCTACCTCGTCGCTTACTTTATAGCCAATCAATTCGTGCAGGCTATCGGCATCTTTTTTAAAGAAGGCGTTCACGTCCTTTTCGCCCAGGTACAGGGCGCAGCCCGAATACTTTTTGGCGTTTTCGGGGTTTATTATTTCATCAAACAGGATAAAGCCATCATTGAAACCTACCCACTCGATATTTTTGATGAACCAGGGCAGGAAACTTCCCTTTATTTCAAGCATAAAATGCTTTGGCACTTTGCTTTTAGACTTTAACTCGCGCTCCAGTAAAAAGCGGAAAGCCCCACTTATTCCGTGGGGCTTTCCAAGTTTTCCTATTGAAATATATTTTTCGCCGCTCATAAGCGAAGGCTGAGATTAATTCTCGGCTGGTGTTTCGGTATCTGCAGCTGGTGCGTCTGTATTTTCGGCAGGAGCTTCTTCAGTAGCCTCAGCAACCGGTTTCTTAGCTTCGTCAGCAGCAGCTAAAGCAGCAAGACGTTTTGCTTCGCGATCATTGGCTTTCTTTTGCTCTTGTTCAAGCATCTTAGCCTTAATTTCCGTCTTATCTTTGTGATGTTTCTTTTCGTGATCAAGCACCTTGTTCTTGTGCTCATCCAACCACTGCAAATAGCGTTTTTCAGCTTCTTCAAGACTGAAAGATCCCTTAGCTACACCACGTAAAAGGTGCTTTTTGTAAAGGATGCCTTTGTATTTGAAAATAGCTTTAAGGGTATCGGTTACCTCAGCACCTTGCTGAAGCCACTTTACAGCCTTGTCGGCATCCAGGTGAATAGTTGCTGGTTTGGTAAGCGGGTTGTAATCGCCTATTCTTTCGATGTACTTGCCATCACGGGGTGAACGGCTGTCGGTTGCTACAATGTGGTAGAAAGGACGTTTGCCTCTACCATGTCTCTGAAGTCTTAATTTTACTGCCATGTCTTAAATGAATTTAAGGATTGGGTTAAATAATATCCCTTTTTAAAAAGGGAGCGCAAATATGGGGGAATTTTCTGTGTTTTGCAACAAGGAAGAGGAAAATAGATTTTAGACGCAAGACACTAGACATTAGACTTGAAACAAAGCCAATTCCTCCAGTCTCATGTCTGATATCTAAAAGTCTAGCGTCTGTTGTAAGAAGTTGTCCATTTAGCTAATTTAGCCTTGCAATTTTGAATTTTGACCTTATTAATAGATTGTTTAATAAAAAACGAAAAAATGAAAAAAATGAAAACGGCTCTTACTCTGTGTTTTGTTGCTTTACTAATTGCTGCAACACCTACTAAAACGGTTTATGATTTTACCGTAAAAGATATTGAAGGAAAGGATGTTTCGCTGGGCCAGTATAAGGGCAAGGTATTGCTGATAGTAAATGTTGCCAGCCTTTGTGGCAACACACCACAGTATAAAGACATTGAGGCGTTGTATGAAAAGTATCAAAGCAAAGGGTTGGTAGTACTTGGATTTCCGGCCAACAATTTTGGCGCACAGGAGCCGGGAGATAATAAGGAGATAAAGGAATTTTGTACCAAGGAATACGCTGTAAAATTCCCGATGTTTTCGAAGATATCTGTTAAGGGAGATGATATGGCTCCTTTGTATACCTATCTGACCCATAAATCTGAAAATGGAACCACTGAAGCCAAGGTTACCTGGAATTTCCAAAAATTCCTGATAGGAAAGGACGGACAGGTGATTACTTCCTTTACTCCGCGCACCAAAGTAACTGAAACAGACGTTGTTAGCGCCATCGAAAAGGCCCTGGCCAACTAATTTTCAGATTCTTTTCGCCTAAACCGCTTGTAGATTTAGGTCGGTTTGAAGCAAACACATCTTATTTCCAACGCCAACAGTGGTATAAAACGCCTAAAAGGTTTTATATCACTGTTGATTTTTAGGAAAACGGGGAAGTGTCTTTTATAGAGAGAAAAATTACGCGATACGGGAATATAAATATTAATTAAATTCAATGTATTTAATCTCTCCTTCATCTTAGCCTAAGTTGTGCAGGAAACAAAAAATGCATACAACATATGTTGTAACAGAGGGGTTGCCCCGCTATATTTGTGTCGTCTTTATTTAGGGCTTATCTGAAAGATTGATTGAAGAGGTGTTAAAACCTCGTAGGTCAGTTTTTAACCGGGGGGTACAGATAAGTTCTGGTAAAGTTCGAAAGGCGGACCGGCAACGGATCCGCCTTTATTTTTTTATAGCATTCTAAGCTCAGAATCGATATCACATACTTCAGAAACTGGATACAGAACATGGAACGGTAATAGAATAATAAATCATTTGGCACATTGCAAATGATTACGGACATCAATACAACTTACCCAAAAAACAAAAAAGGCATCCCAGTGGAATGCCTTCTTCTTTATTTAGTGTATCCGTATTATTTCAACTTTGCCACTTTAAGCATTAAACCTGATTTAAGGTTGGCTGCCTTGTTTTGGTGGATATATCCTCTTTTTGCCAGCTTATCAATAGCCGATAAAACCTTAGGAAGCGCCTTTTTAGCATCTCCTTGTTTCACTTCCGCTCTCAGGTCGCGGATAGCGTTCCTGGTGGTTTTCGCGTAATAACGGTTCAAAATTCTACGTTTTGCCGTCTGACGGATACGTTTGATTGCTGATTTGTGATGTGCCATTTGTCTTTATCTTTTAAAAAAGGACTGCAAATATAGGTTTCCTGCGCTTATTTCCAAAAATCCTATTAAAATTTAAACTTTGAGCCTTTTGTACGGTTCAATTCACGAATTGACGCTAAATTTGCGCCTCATTTTAAAAAATCAGGTTGCTTGCCGGCCAAAACGGGCCGGCACAAATAAATTTTGTTGAATAAAAATGGATAAATACTCGTATCTCGCCAATGCCTCGCCCGAATACTTAGAAAACTTATACCAGGATTTTAAATCTAAGCCCGAATCGGTAGATTCTGAATTCCGCAAGTTTTTTGAGGGCTTCGACTTTGCCCAGATTAACTATAACGGCAAAGGCGCTTCCCTTAGCACCGACGAACTGAAGGTTTTCAGCCTTATTGAAGCCTATCGCCAAAAAGGTCACTTAATTGCTCATACCAACCCTCTAAAGCCGCGTAAAGACCGTCACGCAAATCTCGAACTCGAGAATTTCGGCCTGGGTCAAAAGGACCTCGATAGAAAGTTTGCCTGTGGGTCGGAAATTGGTCTGCCTAATGCCACCTTAACCGATATTATTGCCAAACTGCGCAGAATATACTGCTCCAGCTTAGGCTTCGAAATAGGATACGTAAGAGTTAAAGAAGAACAGGACTTTTTCAGGGATAAGATAGAGAAAGGCGATTCCTTCATTAATTATTCTGCCGATAAAAAGGAACACATCCTCCGCCGTTTAAATAAGGCCGTTGTTTTTGAAAAGTTTTTGGGTACAAAATACATCGGCGAAAAGCGTTTTTCGCTGGAAGGTGGCGAAACCACTATCCCGGGTTTGGATGCTATTATACAGGTTGCCTCCGAGTTTGGTGTTGAGGAAGTAGTAATTGGCATGGCCCATCGTGGTAGGCTGAATGTATTGGCCAACATTATGGGTAAAACCTACGAGGAGATCTTTAATGAGTTTGAAGGCAACGCCGAGTACGACCTTACTATGGGCGATGGCGATGTTAAATATCACCTGGGCTTTTCATCGCAATACCAAACCAACAACGGCAAATCAGTTTACATGAAGCTGATGCCAAACCCATCACACCTGGAAGCCGTAAACCCCGTAGTTGAAGGATTTACCCGTGCAAAGGCCGATGCGATATATAAGTCCGACTACGATAAAATTTTGCCTTTGCTGATACACGGCGATGCGGCTGTGGCAGGACAAGGTATTATTTATGAAGTGCTGCAAATGGCAAAGCTGGAAGGTTATTACACCGGTGGCACCCTCCACTTTGTAATTAATAACCAAATTGGTTTTACTACCGATTTTGATGAGGCCCGTTCGTCAGATTACTGTACCTCTATCGCTTCAACGATTGATGCACCGGCCATACACGTAAACGGCGACGACATTGAAGCCACCGTTTTTGCTTGTGAGTTGGCTGCCGAGTACCGCCAGAAATTTAACAAGGATATTTTTATTGATATGGTTTGCTACCGCAAACACGGCCACAACGAAAGCGATGATCCTAAATACACGCAGCCCGGTTTATATAAGTTGATTGAAGCCCACAAAAATCCGCGCGATATTTATTCCGAGCAGTTGATCAGCCAGGGCTCTATGACCGCTGACATTGCCAAGCGCCTTGAAAAAGAATTCTGGAACGATTTGCAGGAACGTTTAGACCTCGTTAAGCAACATCCGCTTCCTTACAAACCGCAGCCAACCGAATTGGCATGGGAAAAATTAAGAACGGCAACCATCCAGGATTTCCAGCATTCGCCCGATACTTTTA